>JAYUAM010000545.1:0-9162 GCA_043741295.1 Acidimicrobiia bacterium | reverse complement strand
CGCCGCCTGGCAATGGGACCAACTGCACCTTTGGTCGACCTCGATCGGTGATCGTGATGATCTCGCCCTTCTCGGCGCGGTCGAGGTAGTCGGACAGGTGCTGCTTCAGTTCTCGCACGCCAACATCCATGTGTGCACAATACCGACAAATGTGGATACATAGCTCCATCCAGCGCCCAATCGGGGCTCCGGCGCTGGTAGGTGGTCGGTAGCCTTGAGCAACTATGTCGAACATCCCTGACAAGCCGTCGCTCGACGGTATCGAGGCCCGCTGGATGCAGCGGTGGGAGGCCGATGGCACCTACCGCTTCGATCGTTCTGCGACCCGCGACGAGGTATTCGCGATCGACACGCCCCCGCCAACAGCCAGCGGTTCGCTGCACATCGGGCACGTGTTCAGCTACACCCACACCGACGTGATCGCGCGCTACCAGCGCATGACCGGCAAGTCGGTCTTCTACCCGATGGGGTGGGACGACAACGGGCTCGCCACCGAGCGTCGCGTGCAGAACTACTTCGGCGTGCGCTGCGACCCGTCGCTCCCCTACGACCCCGACTTCACGCCGCCGTTCGAAGGCGACGTGCCCAAGGACCACCAGCAGGTGTCGATCAGCCGACCGAACTTCGTGGCGCTGTGCCGCACGCTCACCGACATCGACGAGCAGGCCTTCGAGGCGCTGTTCCGTCGCCTCGGGCTGTCGGTCGACTGGTCGTACCTCTACACGACGATCAACGAGGGCAGCCGCCGCGCCAGCCAGCGCGCCTTCCTGCGCAACCTCAAGCCCCGCGCACCCGGCCAGCCCAGTGAGGCCTACCAGCAAGAGGCGCCGACGCTCTGGGACGTCGACTTCCGCACCGCCGTCGCCCAGGCCGAGCTGGAGGACCGGGACATGCCCGGCGCCTACCACCAGCTCGCGTTCACCCGCAGCGACGGCGAAGGCGAAGTGGTGATCGACACCACGCGCCCCGAGCTGCTCGCCGCCTGCGTGGCGATGGTCGCCCACCCCGACGACGAGCGCTTCCAGCCGCTCTTCGGGACGACGGTGCGCACGCCCGTGTTCCAGGTCGAGGTGCCGATCCTGGCCCACCATCTGGCCGACCCCGAGAAGGGCACCGGCGTCGCGATGATCTGCACGTTTGGCGACACCACCGACGTGACGTGGTGGCGCGAGCTGAACCTGCCCGTCCGCCCGATCATCGGCTGGGACGGCCGCATCCTGCCGGCCACGCCCGACTGGATCACCGCGCCCGACGGCCGCGCCGCCTACGAGGAGCTCGCCGGCAAGACGGTGAAGCAGGCGCAGAAGCGGATGGTCGAGCTGTGCCGCGACCACGGCACGCTGATCGGCGACGTGCGCACCATCCAGCATCCGGTGAAGTTCTACGAGAAGGGCGACCGCCCGCTCGAGATCGTGACCACGCGCCAGTGGTACATCCGCAACGGCGGCCGAGATGCCGACCGGCGCGATGCCTTGCTGGCGCGCAGCACGGAGCTGGCGTGGCATCCCGAGTACATGCACCACCGCTACGACAACTGGGTGAGCGGGTTGAACGGTGACTGGCTCGTGAGTCGCCAACGGTTCTTCGGCGTGCCCTTCCCCCTCTGGTACAGGCTCGACGGCGAGGGCAACCCGATCTACGAACAACTACTCCTGCCCGATGAGTCGGCCCTACCGGTCGACCCGTCCAGCGACGCGCCCACCGGCTACACGAACGACCAACGCGGCAAGCCGAACGGCTTCATGGCCGACCCCGATGTGATGGATACGTGGGCCACGTCGTCGCTCACGCCGCAGATCGCCGGCCGCTGGGAGGAGGATCACGATCTCTTCGCCCGCGTGTTCGACCCTGACAACCCGAACCCGCGCAAGCGCGGCATGGATCTGCGCCCGCAGGGCCACGACATCATCCGCACGTGGTTGTTCTCGACGATGGTCCGCAGCCACTACGAGCACGGCTGCCCACCGTGGAAGAACGCCGCGCTCTCCGGCTGGATCCTCGACCCCGACCGCAAGAAGATGTCGAAGTCGAAGGGCAACGTCGTCACGCCGATCCACCTGCTCGAGCAGTACGGCACCGACGCCGTGCGCTACTGGGCCGCCTCGGCCCGGCCGGGCACCGACACGGCCTTCGACGAGGGCCAGATGAGGATCGGCCGCAAGCTCGCCAACAAGCTGTTGAACGCGTCCAAGTTCGTGCTCTCGTTCCCCGAGCCGCCGGACGGCGCGGCTCCGACGGCCATGATCGACCGGCAACTTCTCGGCTCGCTGCGCACGACCGTGCAGGGCGCAACGATGATGTTCAGTGGCGCCACGAACATGCCGAATCTGCCGGGTTACAACTACGCGGGTGCGCTCGAACTCGTCGAGGGCTTCTTCTGGGACTTCTGCGACAACTACCTCGAGCTGGTGAAGACCCGCGCCTACGGCGGCGACCCCTCGGCGCTGGCGACGCTCCGCACCGCTCTCGCTCTCCTGCAGCGGCTCTTCGCGCCGTTTCTGCCGTTCGTCGCCGAAGAGGTGTGGAGTTGGTGGAAGAACGGTTCGGTGCACACCGAGACATGGCCGATGAGATTCGACCGCGGGACCGGCGTGGCCACGTACGACGAGCTCGACCAGTTCACGACGCCGAACACCTTGGCGTACCAGCGGGCCGTCCAGGTGCTGGCGTCCATCCGCGGGAAGAAGACCGACGCGAAGCTGAGCCAGCGGGCAGCCGTCGCGCAGTGCGTCGTGACCGCCCACCCGAACTTCTTCGGTCCGCTCCAGGGCGCGGGCTCGGTGCGACACGCCGAAGGCGACTTGGCAAACGCCGGCTCAGTAGCCGAGTTCCAGTACATCGGGGACGACGCCATGGCGCCGCTCGCGTGCTCCGTCGACGTCGTGTGGGCTCCGGTCCCGCCGGCTTGACCAACCTGGTGCGACCTCTCCGATCTCGGCACGGATCGTTGCGGATTGCGCGACCATCCGTGCCGAGAAGCGGCGGACCGGTCGGGCGGGCCCGCGGTGCGGGGCCCGCGAACCGGGGAGTGAGCTGGCCCGATACCCTTCTGCCTGATGTCGGTCAGCGCACCTCCCGCCGCGCCCCGTGCCCGGGGCCGCGGCGCGCCGCGTCCCCGTCGCCCGCGACGACGCCACCGCACGTGGGGTCAACGGATGGTGCTCGCCACGAACCTCGCCGTGATCGTCGCCTGCATTGGCGGCGCCACCGGGCTGCTCTACGCCAACGGCAAAGCGAACAAGATCCAGCGCGTGGTCATCGACCACGGCGAGACGCGTCCTACCGGGCGCGTCACGGTGTCGACCCTGCCGGTGTCGGGCGTCAGCCCCGGCGCCACCGACGCGCCGGCGGCCGGGTCCGCCACGGCGCTCAACTTCCTGCTCGTCGGTTCCGACAGCCGGGCCTGCATCGACCCGAACTCGCCCGAGGCGGCCGGCTTCATCGCCCGGGGCGACACCGGCGAGCAGTCCGACACGATCATGATCCTGCGCGCCGACCCCGGCGCCGATCAGGCGGCGATCCTCTCGTTCCCGCGCGATCTGCTCGTGAAGATTGCCGGGACGAACCGCTCGAACAAGATCAACTCGGCCTACGGCGGCGGCGACGTGAGCCGGCTCGTGCAGACCATCGAGCTGAACTTCGCCATCCCCGTCGACCACTTCGTGCAGGTCGACTTCTGCTCGTTCAAGAACATCGTCGACGCCGTCGGCGGCATCAAGATCCCGTTCCTCTACCCGACTCGCGATCTGCACACCGGCCTCGACGTGCCGGAACCGGGATGCGTGAGCTTCGACGGGTGGGCAGCGCTCGGCTACACCCGGTCGCGGTACTACGAGGTCTCCACCGACGGCGGAAAGCACTGGCGTGACGACGGCACGTCCGACCGCGGGCGCATCGCCCGGCAGCAGGACTTCATCAAACGCGTGCTGCAGAAGGCCGTCGACAAGGGGGCGCGCAGCCCGCAGGTGGCGGCCCGCCTGCTCGACGCCGGACTCAAGGGCGTGAAGCTCGATTCCGAGCTGCGCGTCAGCAACCTCCTCTCGCTCGCCCAGCAACTGCGCGGCTTCGACCCCGAGAAGGTGCGCAGCTTCCGGATCGACGGGCGCGGCGAGACCGTCGGCGACCAGAGCGTCATCCGCCCGCTGCTCGACAACGACCAGACGAAGAAGATCCTCGCCGTGTTCCGCGGCGAAGCGCGACTCGCCGATGCGCCGACGCAGCCGATCGGCGACACCGGAGCCGCCTCGACGTCGACGACGGCCGGCGGCGCACCAGCGGCGACGACGGCGACCACCGTGCCCGCTCCAGCGACGACAGCCACGACCACCGTTGGCGCGGCGGCGGGTGCGCCGGCCGGTGCGACCGACACCACGACCTCGGTCGTCGATGTCGCCCAGGACCCCATCGGCTACGTCCCGCCGAACGACCCGACCTGCCGGTAGGCCACCCGAGCGGGGGGCAGTTAGAGCACGCGGCCGAGCGCCTCTGACAGCGAGGTCGGACCGGTGACGGTCGTGAAGCGGGCGCCGACCTCGGCGGCGAACGCCTCGGCCTCGTCGTGCTCGCCATCGGGCGCGACGATCACGAGCTCGGCGAGCGCCCGCGCCGCCCCGACCGCGTCGCCCGGCACCGTGGCCCGGCAGTCGGAGAGCAGGATCGTGATCTGACGAGCGGCCCGTGAGCGGGCGAGCTGCTCGCCAGCGGTGCGCAGGGCGAGCGCCAGATCGGTGGTGCCGAACCCGCGCAGGGCGAGCACGTCGGTGGCCACCTGCTCGGCCGCCTTCGGGCTGTCCTGGCTCTTGGCGATCACGGCGTCGGCCCCGAACGCGACCACGCTGTAGTCGGCCGGCGCACGGGCGGCGATCGCCGCGCACGCCACGGCGGAGGTGGCGAGCGGCCCGCCGCCCATCGAGCCCGAGCGATCGACGAGCAGGCACAGCGCGGTGTCGGGACGCTGCCAGTCGCGTACGCGCAGGTCATCGGCCACGAGCGCGCTGCGCGTCGCCCGAGCGTGGGCAATGGATTCGAGCGAGGCGTCGAGATCGAGGTCGCCACCACCCGGTCGGTAGGGCACCGTCGCCAGGCGCCCGGTGCCCCGCCGGGCCACGCGGCCGTGGCGGGCGAGGTCGACCACGATGCGTCCGGCCAGACGCCGGGCGAGGGCGCGCAGGCGCTCGTCGGTGGCGCCGGTGAGGTCGGCGAGCATGGCCATCGCCTCGTCGGGTTTGGCGCGCATCAGGTCGTCGAAGGCCTGCTCGTCGAGCTCGCCGACCTCGGGCGACACGACCTCGAACCGTTCGTGCCGGGCCAGGTCGCGGCGTGATGTCGTGCGCCGCGAGCTCTCGCTCACCGCCCGCTGGGCGGCGGCGCCCTCCTTCACCGGCCCGTCGAGGCCCCCTGGGGGGCGAGGGCTTTTCCCGCGTCATCCCCGTCGCCGTTGCCATCGGCGTCGGCGTCGCGCGCGGCGAACACGTCCGCCCAGATCTCGCGGATCACGTCCTCGGCGACGCGGTTCGTGCCCTCGCGCAAGCGGATGCGGCCCGACAGGGCGACGAGCGCGGCGTCGAGACCGAGCGTGCGATCGACCCGCTCCCGGTCGACGCCGCGCAGCGCAGCCAGCTCGTGAGCGACGAGCACGGTGTCGATCGCGCCGCGCACCGACGAGCCGACGCGCACGTCGTCGTGCTGACGTGTACGCCGCACCACATCGACCACGCCGGTCACCCAGTCGACGTCGGCGACCGACTCGGGCGAGCTCGCCCCGCAGACCCGCCGGGTGATCGCCACCTCGTCGTCGGCGTCCTGGTAGCCGACGCCCAACCGGCACGTGCGGTCGTACACCGCCGAGGAGATGCGGGCCGTGCCGACGGCATCGAACGGGTTCATCGCCGCCACGAGCCGGAAGCCTGCGGTGGCCGCCACCCGGCCGAGCCGCGGCACGTGCAGCTCGTGCTCGCTCATCACCGTGATGAGCACGTTGAGCGTCTCCTCCGGCACGCGGTTTATCTCCTCGACGTACAGCAGTGAGCCGTCGCGCAGCGCGGTGACGAGCGGACCGTCGACGAACACGTCGGGGTCGTAACCGTCGGACAGGACGCGGGCCGGATCGAACGTGCCGACGAGGCGGGCCGGCGTCAGCTCGGCATTGCCCTCGACGAAGGCGAAGCCGATGCCCAACTCGCGGGCGACGGCGCGCAGCAACGTCGACTTGCCGGTGCCGGGAGGCCCTTCGAGCAGCACGTGACGCCCGGCGGCGAGCGCCGCGACCACGAGCTCGAGCTCGCGTCGACGCCCGACGACCACGGCCCCCAACCGCTCGACCAGCTCCCGATCAGCCACGGCTGGCGACCCTAGCGGCCGGCCGTTTCGACGGAACGGTCGGCCCGGCGTCCCGTTCACCTGTACGGCACGGTTGAGTGCCGCTTCTCGGCAGCTCTCGATGCCGTTTTTCGACACCGCTCGATGCCGCATTTCGGCACCCGTGGGAACACACTCCCTGCGGCCGGCACACGTTCGACGAACCCGTATGATCATCGGAGCACGACCCCGATCCAAGGGAGCACCCGGTGGAGAATCCGACGATGGAACTGGACGCAACGGTGACCGACGAACCAGTTGCCGGCGACGCGTCGACCGTCGACGAGACGGTCCCGGACGAGATGGTTGACGAGATGCTCGTCGAGGAGATCTCGATCGACGGCATGTGCGGCGTCTACTGACGTCGTGCCGATGACCTGCATGGATACGGCGGCTGCGCCGACGGGCGTCGTCGTCACGCTCGACGGCGCGTACGCGCTCGACCCGCAGGTGGCGCTGCGGCCCGAGCCGTTTGGCGCGCTCGCCTACCACTACGGCAACCGTCGACTCGTGTTCGTGCGCAAGCCCGAACTCGTCACGCTGCTCCAGTCGCTGGCCCACCACGACGCGCTCGAAGCTGCGCTCGTCGCCAGCGGCGTCGAGCAACGACGTTGGCCCACGTTCCTCAAGGCCCTGCAAAGCCTCGCTTCGTCGGAGATCATCCGTGTCCGTGACCGCTGAACCCCGACTCACTACGGGCTCGCCCGCCGCCCAGTTGGAGCCCCGCAGCCTTGCTGCTCAGTTGAAGCCCCGCAGCCTTGCTGCTCAATTGAAACAGGGGCTCGACGCGCCGATCTGCCTCACATGGGAGCTGACCTACGCCTGCAACCTCGCCTGCATCCACTGCCTGTCGTCGTCGGGGCGGCGCGACCCGCATGAGCTGAGCACGGCCGAAGCGAAGGCCGTCATCGACGAGCTGCGACGGCTGCAGGTGTTCTACGTGAACATCGGTGGCGGCGAGCCGATGATCCGGCGCGACTTCTTCGAGATCGTCGACTACGCCACGAGCAACGGCATCGGCGTGAAGTTCTCGACCAACGGTGCGTTCATCGACGCCGATGCCGCCCGCCGTCTGACGGCGTCCGACTACCTCGACATCCAGATCTCCCTCGACGGTGTCGACGCCGCCACGAACGACGTGGTGCGCGGCGAGGGCAGCTACGCCACGGCGATCGCCGCGATGGACCACCTGCGCGACGCCGGCTTCGGCCCGTTCAAGATCTCCGTCGTCGTCACCCGCCACAACGCCGGCCAGCTCGATGCGTTCAAAGCCCTGGCCGATTCCTACGGCGCGCAGCTGCGCATCACCCGCCTGCGCCCATCCGGCCGCGGGGCCGCCACGTGGCACGAGCTACACCCCACCGCCGCCCAGCAGCGCGAGCTGTACCACTGGCTCCTCGCCCACGGCGAGGGGGTGCTCACCGGTGACTCGTTCTTCCACCTCAACGCGCTCGGCGAATCGCTTCCCGGTCTGAACCTGTGCGGTGCCGGACGCGTCGTGTGCCTCATCGACCCGGTGGGCGATGTCTACGCGTGCCCGTTCGTGATCCACGACGAGTTCAAGGCCGGCAACGTGCGCGACGCCGGCGGCTTCACCGACGTGTGGCGCACCTCGGAGCTGTTCCTCGGCCTGCGCGAACCAGAGTCGGCCGGCGCGTGCAGCAGCTGCGGCAGCTACGACGCCTGCCAGGGCGGCTGCATGGCGGCGAAGTTCTTCACCGGCCTACCCCTCGACGGTCCCGACCCCGAGTGCGTCACCGGTCATGGCGAGGCGCTGCTCGCCGCCGCCGCGTCCTCGTCGACTGCCGCGCCGCGACCCGGCGCCGACCACTCGAAGCCGGTGCCGGTCCGACTCACCCGCCGGCCCTGACGCGACCGCCGCTGCGAACCCGACTCGAGCCCCTGTGAGCCTGCTCGAACCGATCGTCCTCGGCGGGCGCACCGCCCGCAACCGGCTGCTGTTCGGCCCGCACGTCACCAACCTCGGCGACGACCGGGCTATCTCGGCGCGTCACGTCGCTTACTTCGAACGGCGCGCACGCGGCGGCTGCGGCACGATCGTAATCGAGGAGGCCAGCGTCCATCCGTCAGACTGGCCGTACGAGCGGGCGCCGCTGGCCACCGACTGCGGGCCAGGGTGGCGGGCCGTGGCCGATGCCTGCCGGCCCCACGGCGCGCTCGTGATCGCCGCGCTCGGCCACGCCGGCGGTCAGGGCAGCTCGGCCTACAACCAGCGCGAGCTGTGGGCCCCGAGCCGGGTGCCCGAGGTGGCGAGCCGCGAGGTGCCCAAGTGGATGGAGGCCGACGACATCGGCGCCGTCGTCGCCGGGTTCCATGACGCCGCCCGCCTCGCCGTGGCGAGCGGGCTCGACGGCGTGGAGATCAACGCCGGGCAGCACAGCCTGATCCGCCAGTTCCTGTCGGGCCTCACGAACCACCGCGACGACGAGTGGGGCACCGACCGCCTGCGCTTCGCCCACCAGGTCATCGAGGCGACGCGCGCGGGCGTCACGAGCGCCAGCGGGGCGTCGCCGGGCGCCGTCGTCGGGCTGCGCCTGTCGTGCGACGAGCTCGCACCGTGGGCCGGCATCACCCCGGAGGCCGCCGTCGAGATCGTTCGCGCCCTCAGCCCGCTCGTCGACTACCTCGTGGTCGTGCGCGGCTCGATCTTCTCGGTCGAAAAGACGCGGCCCGACTTCCACGAGCCGCCGATGTTCAACGTCGAGCTCGCCCAGACGATGCGCGCCGCGTCGGCCGCGCCCGTGGTGCTCCAGGGCTCGGTTGTCGACCCCGATGCCGCCGCTG
>JAYUAM010000544.1:0-20451 GCA_043741295.1 Acidimicrobiia bacterium | reverse complement strand
AGACGACGCCCGAGCACCGCAACCTGACCGCCGGCGACCCGGCGTGCATCGGCTGGACGCGCGCCTACGACGACCCCAACGTGGTCGCGCTGCGCGAGAAGCTCCGTCGCCGCAACGGCATCCCCGGGCTCGACATCGTGGCGCCGGACGACATCGAGCGCGCCGCCCGGATCTTCTTTCGCGACGGCTTTGTCGTCGTGCGCGACGCGCTCGATGCCGTCCAGGTGGATCGACTGCGGCGGGCCACCGATCGGGTGCTCGACGAGATCCTCGCCGTCGACCCGACCTGCTCGGCCGGTGGGGGAGCCGGCGGCCTGCCGCACCGGTACTCGTTCGGGAACAGCTCGGCGTCGCGGCACCTGCTCCACGTCGACGAATGGGTCGAGCTCGTCGACCTGCCGACGACGACCCCGCTTCTCACCGCCATCTTCGGTTCGGCGAACTACATCCTCATGGGCAGCGGCGGCGACGTGGCGATGCCCGGCGCCATCGAGTACCAGGGTCTCCACTCGGACAACACGTGGGCCGAGCCGTACGACCCGACCGGTCGCGTGACCTCGCGCGATCTGCCGGTTCCGGCGGTGACCATCAACTTCACCGTGTCCGACCTCACCGCCGAGAACGGCCCGATCCGCCAGATTCCCGGCACGCAGACGTCCCGCCAGCCGATCCCGAACCTGGGCGACGAACCGGACTGGATGAAGCTCAGCACGCTGTGCCCGGTCCCGGCCGGGTCGGCGATCTTTCGCGATGTGCGCACCTGGCACGGCGGCACCCCGAACCTGTCGCGCGAGGTGCGGGCGTTCCCGAACATGGAGTACTTCGCCCCGTGGTTCCGCAGTGAGGCGCTCCTGCGCTCGATGCCGTACGAGCAGTGGACCCGCCTGTCGCCCCACGGGCAACGCATCGCCCGCTACGTGATGTGCGGCCCCGGTGAGCCGGTGATCGGCGCCGGCTACATGCACCCGAAGGCGGCGATGCGCGAAGCGTTCAAGGCCGAACAGCTCCGCCAGCTCGGTGCTGCGGCCGACGAGCACGTGCGCCGCCGCTGATCGCGCTGGCAGGGCGGCGCCGCGGTTGAGGTGCGCCCGCCGCTGATCGCGCTGGCAGCGCGGGCGACCTACAGGACGATCGAGCCGTACATCTCGCCGAGCGGATCGGCGATGAGCTCGATCCGCGCGCCGTCGGGGTCGCGGAAGTACAGCGACGTGTCGATGTTGAGGACCTCGACGTTCGCGTCGGCCAAGCGCTGTCGCAGCTCGTGCCAGCTGTCGGGCGCCACGCTGATGGCGAGGTGGTGGAGGCCGCCCAGGACCTCGGCGTAGGCCCCGAGGTCGAGCCCAGGTAGATCGAAGAAGGCGAGCGCGTTGCCGTGGCCGATGTCGAAGAAGAAGTGGGTCGAGCCGGGGTAGTCGCGGTTCTCGAACAGATCTGTGAGCGGGAACCCGAGCAGGTCCTGGTAGAACCCGATCGTCCGCTCGACGTCATCGACCAGCAGGGCGACGTGGTGCACGCCGCGGGCGGTGCTCGCCGGGCGATCGGGCTTGGCCCGCAGGTGACGGTGGCGCAGCGCGGCCCATTCCTCGGTCCGGTCGGCGACGGTCATTCGCTACACCGCCGGTCGGATGCGGTTCGTGGAGACACCACCGTCGGCCGGCGCGCCGTGCCGGACGCGGCCGAGCACCTGCCAGGCGATCCAGACCGGGGCGACGACGAGACCGATGCGCACCACGTGGCTGTGGTCGAGCGTGGCCGCGAGGTAGGTCATCGAGGCGATCCACACGACCATGAGCGCGAGCGAAACCGGCCGGTGCTCGCGCACGGCCACCGGGTGCGGGAACTCGACGCGCGAGAGCGTGAGCAGGCAGAGGCCGATGCAGACGGCCAGGTTCACCCAGTGGTTCGTGCGCAACAGGTAGAGCGACGGCAGGATCACGTTCCACTCCGCCGGGAAGCCTTTGAACCAACCGTCGGGTGTCTCCTGGTCGGTGCGGGCCATCCAGAGTGCGCTCACGAACAGGATCACGAATCCGGTGAGCGTGCCGGCGTTGCTCGGCAGCACCTCGAAGCGGACCATGAACGCTACCGGCACGATGGCGCACGTGAAGTAGTCGATGACGAGGTCGAGCGAGTTGCCGTTCAGGGTGGGGACACGGTTGCGCACGTCGAGCTTGCGGGCGAGCGGACCATCGACACCGTCGAGCACGAGGGCGACGACGAGCCACACGATGGCGGCCCGGGCATCGCCGTCGATCACCCCGGTGAGGCCCTTCATACCGACGATGACGCCACTGGCCGTGATGGCGTGCACACCCCACGCCGCGCTCACCTCGCGCCGCGAATAGGCCTCGGTCATGGTCGTGGTGGTGGCTTCGGGCCCGCCGTCACCGTGACCGGATTTCGCTGTCCCACCGGGTGACATGTCCCGCAGCGTAGTCGGGCGACGTCTGGGCGGTACCCGCGTCCACCGAGCTACGGAATCGGGGGAGTCTGAATGGGTGATGCAAGGGGCACGATGACCTGGTCAGTCCGCAACTGGAGTGAGGAAGCCATGGGCACGATCGTTGTCGGCATCGATGGATCCCCGGAGGCGGTGCACGCCCTGCGCTGGGCGGCGAAGGAGGCCGCCTTCCGTGGAGCGAACGTCCGCGCGGTGGCGGTGTACGACTACCTCATCGCCGACGTTCTGGGGGCCCCGGTGCAGGTGCACCCGATCGCCGGGGATCCGTCGCGGGCGTTCGAGCACGCGCTGGCGGCGGTCGCCGCGGTGACCGGCGACTCGCCGGACGTGGCGATCGAGGCAGAGGCGCTCGAAGGCGAGCCGGGCCACGTGCTCTGCGATATCGCCGGCGTCGCCGAGCTGCTCGTCGTCGGTCGCCACCGCAGTAGGACCCGGCCTCACCGGCTCGGCGCCGTCGCCTCGCATGTGGTGCACCACAGCACCTGCCCGAGCGTGGTTGTCCCACTCGTCGTCTGACGGACGACCGCCCCGCCCCGCCGATCTCGGCTTCCGCTCGCCCGTCGCCTCGCGAACGGGTCGGCAGCATGCCCTACTTCGCGGGCGACGAGCGGCGGGGCCGCCGGGTCACTGGGACGCCGCCGCCTCGAGTCGTTCGAGCATGCCGTCGACGGTGGCGCTGGCCTTCGCCGGTAGGAGGGCGCGGAGGTCGCGGAGATGTTCGATCACCGAGTTGCGTTCGCGCACCGTCGACCGGTTCCGGAACGCCGCGAGGTAGTGCCCTTCGGCGACGGCGAACCCCTTGGGGTCGCCGAGGACGGCGCGCGTCAAGGCTACGTCCCCCGGCGCCGTGTCGGCCCAGAAGTCGGGCTCGACGATCGTCGCACGCGGGCTCCTCGCCTTGTTCTCCTCGTCGAGCTGGCCGAGCACATCGCGGCGTTGCTTCGTGGCCGTCGCTCCGGCGATGCGGGAGAGTTGGAGCCAGACGCACGAGCTGTATGCGCTCGGGCTGCCCGAACCGGTGAGATGGAGGTCGTGGGAGTCGCGGTACGCATCGGCGGCGCGGGCGACGTCGCGGGCGCGGCTCTCGCCGGACCGGCCGACCGCCCGCTTCTTGTAGAGGCTGCCGAGCAGGTTCAGGCGTTCCTCGGTCGTCTCGAAGTCGACGAGCCGTCGAAGTCGCCGTTCGGCGTCGACGAACAACTCGCCGGCACCGAGCTTGACGGGTCGGACCGGGGCACTCGTCGGGCCCGTCACCGTTGCGCTGTTGGCCTTCCGTGACGCTGCGAAGCGCGCCTCGAAGTTGGCCAGCTGCTCATGGGCGACGAACGACATGCGACCTCGGCCGGCGTCGGCCCGTTCGGCCTCGAGGAATGCGCTCACGGCATCCTCGAAGCACCCGAGCTCGCCGTACGCGAATCCGAGCGCCTCGAAAACGATGACCGTCTCGAACCGCTGATCGTTCATCCGGTCGAGAGCGGTCAGCGTCCGGTGAACGGTTCCGATCGCGCCGTCGTCGCGCTCGTCGCCGGCCCGCACCCGCAGGATGTTGATCCGATCGGCGAGTTCGTTGGCGCTCACCGGGGGATCGGGAGTGTCGGCCGCGGCCTTGCGCGTGAGGTAGAAGCCCGGATCGCCGTAGCACTGGTAGGCGCCCCAGGTGTTCGTCCGGCCACCGTCGTTCGCCTCCTTTCGCGCCTGAAGGACGCTCCTGCCGTACGGGGTTCCCGCGAGCAGCTCACGGTAGAGCGCACGCGAGAACGTGAGCGCCGCACGGTCGTCGACGGCCCATCCGGCGGCGACGACGGCCTTCACCCCGTTGCGCATCAGTCGCAACGCGATGTTGGCGGCGAGCTCGTTGGCCCGCGCCAGCGGTTTAGGCGCGTCCGGAGCGGCACCCATCCGTCCGACGTGGCAGGCGTTGAGCACGACGAGATCGGGGGTGACCGACATCTGTTGGAAGTCGATGGCCGTCAGCCGGACGCCGTTGCCGATCATCAGGCCGGATCTCTCCGGCCGCTCGGCGTCCACGACGCCGTGGGTAGCGAAGTGGACGACCCGGTACGGCTGGGCGACCAGCGCCGTCTGGACCCGCAACCAGCCGTCGTCGCGCTGGTCGTCGTCGTCGAAGATCACGCGTTCCACGGCGTAGCCCGCACCCTCGAGCAGGTCGGCGACCTCCTCGGCCTCGCGTCGAGCGCCGGGCAGCGGGCCGTACTCGGTCGGCGGATTGCCGACCACCAGTGCCTTGCGGTCGATCGGCGGACGACCCGACCGACGAACCGGCTCACCGGTTCGGGTCGGGCGGAGCTGGCGCAACATGCCGGCCCGCAAGGCGAATGCGTCATCGACGTGACCGGACAGGCGGCCGCACACCAGCTCCCAGGGAATCGTCGCCGTGTCCTCGTCCACGAGAAGGTGGAGGCTGTCGCTGTCGTTGACGACGAGCTTCTCCTCGTGCGGGAACAGCAGCTCGAACAGGGCGAAGCCCTCGGCCACGGCGTCCGGCCGGGTGGACGCGGCGTCGATGATGCTGCGTACCTTCACCTCGTCGTAGTGGACGGCCAGCCGGTCGACCTGCGCGCCCCGTCCGAGCCGGGTGAACTCGAGTTGCGGGAGCATGACCACGGGGATCGGCAACCGGTCGGCGCCGCAGGGCGCGACGCTGGCGCCTTCGTGATCGCACGGTGGGCACGGCGGCAGGCGGTGCTCGACCACGATGCGGGGCCAGGGTGCACCCGACGCGCCGGACAGCGGGGAGCCGGGTCGCCCGCCGCGCTTGATGTCGAGCGTGTCGGGCAGACGAAGGTCGAGCGAGTCGAGTACCTCGCGCGGGATGAGTGCGCGGACCCCCCGCGCCGCCAACACCGCTTCGGTCGCCCGACTCTCGTAGAGCTCGATGATCTCGAGCTCGTCGAGCTTCACGGCGATCGACGAATCGAGGTTCGCCAGTTCGCGCGCCGCCCGCGCCACGCCCTCCACGAGCGCGGACACCGAGGCGTCGACCGGCAGGCCGTACTGCCCCGGCGTGCTCACGAGCACGGCCGACACCCCCACCGACGTACCGGGGCCGACAGCGAGTCCGCTCTCGGCGGCGCGAAGGGTCCGCTGGACCGCGGCGCGGTGAACGGCGCGCACGAGCTTCGAGCGGCTCAGCTCGCCGAACTCGCCCAGACCGAGCACGATGCCGCCCGGAGGTTGGCAGCCGGGATCGTGGACGTAGAGGGCGTCGCCGACGGCCTCGGGGTAGTCGCCCAGGTCGCGGTGACGGTCCAACGCCCCGCTCAGCTTGCGGTCGAGGAACGCCTCGGCCCCTTCGGGCGGGATGCCCTGATAGTGCCCGACCATCACCGGATGGTCGGCCTGCTCGAGGCTGCCGTGCGACACGCGCACGCGCAGCTGTGTCAGCGCCCCCGGGTCTGCGGTCTGGTCAGGCGTACCGAGGTAGAGCGATGTCGCCTGCGCCACGAGGTCTCGAAGGTCGGCGGCCGTCGGTCGGTCGCCCCCGCCGCGCACGAGCGCCCCGACTGGATCGGGATCGACCTGGTCGGCGGGCACGTACGGTCCGACGGCGACGGCGACGGCGCCGCCGCGACGGGCGGCCGGCTTGTCGTCGAGACGTGTGGTCTTGCCACTGGTCAGCAGGTCGGGAAGGGCGGCGAGCACCGCGGCGTCGGTCACCAGGTCGCCGTGCTTCGCCCTGCTGAAGTAGTTGTTGCCGGTGAGGAGGCCCGACTCGTGGGTGACGCGGCCATCGCCCCGGTCGTGGCTTCCGAAGGTGAACGTCCCGCCCGAGACGGAGATCCTCGCGGGCGTGAGATGGCCGTCCCCGGCGACGTAGACGAGCCGGCCGTCGTCCCCGCCGGCGTCGAGCGCGGCGTGGAACCGGCTGGCGCGCTCGAGGAGCGCGGGGTCCACCGAGTCGTTGACCTTGCCCCACGTCTTCGCGTCGTACAGGAGGCCGTGATCGTCGTCGACCTTCAGGCCCGGCGCCGGCAGCATCTGGTACATGCCCGGGAACGTCGCCATGATCGCCGCGATCTTCCGACGAGTGTTCGTTCTGTCCACGGCCGCCAGCACCTTGACGAGCAGGTCCTCCCCGACCAACGCCAGAGGAATGGCGTACGAGCCGCGATTCGGTGTGCCGAGCATGACGAGGCGCCCGCCCCGACGATGCTCGCCAGCGGCGTCGTCCATGTCGGTCCAGGTCATGGCGAACCGCTTGATGAACGCGCGCGCCACGAGACCGCCCATCGAGTGGGCCACGACGTGGGTCGGTCGGGGAGAGCCACCGGAGAACACCTCGGTGCGCACGAACTCGTCGAGCCGGGTGGCGGCCGCGCCGATGTCGTCGCGCCAGTCGAACGGGAACAGATAGACGTCCCAGGTCTGGGCGAGCGTGGCCACCAATGACGCGTACACGGGGTTCAACCCGACGGCGGTCACCGCTCCGAGAGTCTTCGGCAATCGCAGCTCGGCGAATCCCCCCGAGTACAGCGCGGCCGGCGACGTCCACACCCGCCGGCCGTCCAGGTCGAGCAACGAGCCCATGATCCCCGGGATCACGACGACGGCGCCGCGCCCGCCCCGGGCCGGAGGGGGCAGGACGGGCCCACCCAGGACCTGACCGGCGGCATCGGCGAACTTCTGGGGCAACGACGTGATCACCGCAGCGGCGTCGAGGAAGCCTCTCGTGTCGGCGTGCGCGAGCGCCGACTCGACATCGGCTCTGACGTCGGCCGTCGCCGCGTCGGTGGGCGACGGCAGGTGGTCGGGCCAGTCGGGTCGGAGCCAGTCGTGCAGGCGCTCGACGGCCCGGGACTCGGTCCAGAACGTCGAGTGGTTGATGCCGTAGCTCGAGTCGAACACCGTGCGTTGCGCCGGCGAGACGGTGAATCCGCCGCTCGTGAGATACGCGCTGCGGGTGGGCACGATGAGGTCGTTCATCGAACCGTTGAACACCTTGTCGAAGAGACGGTTGCGCAGCTTGGTGAGCAGCCCGGCGGACGACACGGGTTCGAAGTCGGCGGCCAGTGCGCGGTAGGTCGCCGTCGTCCGGGCGCTGGCGTTGAGCTGGGCGAGGTAGTCGCTTCCGGGTTTCATCGCCTGCACACCGGGCAGGGCGTCGTAGGCGATGTCGAGGGCGATGTCCTTCACCAGTTCGAACACGATCTCGAGCGCATCGGTGATCGGGTTGTCGGGGATCACCGCCGCCAGGTTCGTGAGGGCGTCGACCAACTCGCCGAGGTGTTCGCCGTCGCACAGCGGCGTACCCGAGTTGGGGGTAGCCACGAAGACGACGGAGCGGACCGCGATGCGTTTGTCGATCGGACGTTCAGCCAGTTCTCGCGCCACGAGCCCGCCGCGCGAATGGGCGAGCACGTCCAGTTCCAGGCGGCTGCCGGCCGGCAGGCGCGCCGTGACCCAGTCGGTGAAGACCCGGGCGTTCTCCGTCGGTTCGACGGCCAGCGTCGGGTGATCGAAGGCGAACACGCGGCCGCCATAGGACAGATTGACGCCGTCGACGAACGTCTTGTCGAGCCGACCGAACCCGGTGTGGGAGAGGCTGTTCGTACCGTGCAGGAACAACAGGGCGGGCCCGGCGCCCAGGAGGTGAACGTCGGGTTCCCCGGCATCCTTCATGCGGAAGTCGGCGCCCGAGAACGTGCGAACGCGGGATCGGTGCAGGCGGTCTTCGGCGGCGCGGGCGAGGCTGCGCACCGCGGCTTGGGCGACCGGCTTGGCCGCCTTCACGGCGAGGAACGTGACGATCTTGCGGGCTGCGGTTCCGAGCGCGCCGCGATCGGCCGGCCGCGCTGGCTCCACGTCGAGCTCGAACCGCTTCGTCCCCGGTTCCGCGAACACCCAACGGAACTCGCCGTCTTCCTCCACGAGAAGCACGTGGCACCGTTCGTCGCGGGCGAGCAGCGGCGGGTCGAGCAGCAGTCGCGGCTGAACACGCCCCGGCCCGCCGCGCCCAACCTCGGCCGGCATCTGGCCCGGATCGATCTCGACCGTCGTCGCCACCCGGAAGCCGGACACGCCGAGCAGGTCGTACACCGGATCGTCGCCGCCGGCACCGCGCGTGCGCGAGCGACCCGATGCCCGGTTGACGGTCGCGTCGCGTCCGGCACCCTCGAACGTGATCGTCGCCCCGTCGATCTTCTGTGGCTCCCCGCTCACCAGTTTCATCGAGTCCCCCACTCGTGGCCTCCGCACCGACATCCCCTCGGCTCCGGCGTGCCGGTGACCCGCCTGACCGTAGCAAAGGTGGCGTCGGGCCAGTCCTGGTCGATGGACAGATGGCATCGCGAGCCGGATCCAACGTTCTCAAGATGGTCATGGCGGGTCGGGTCAGCGAGCGCGACAGTTGGTGATCCGCCCGCAGTGTCGGGCAGCGAGGAGGAGCTCACCGTCATGGCGAACACCAGACGACCTTCGACGACGAAGCCTCGGGCGCGTTCGTTGCATGTCGGATTGAACGCGGTGAGCCCGGACGCCTACGAGGGCTGGAGTGGGCCGCTCGCGGCGTGCGAGTTCGACGCCACGGACATGGCGGCACTGGCCAAGAGCAAGGGGATCAAGCCTGCGGTTTTACTCACCGCCGGGTGCACGCGGGCCAAGGTGCTCGCCGGTATCCGCGCTGCGGCTGAGGCCCTCAAGGGCGGCGACCTCTTCGTTCTGACGTACTCCGGCCATGGCGGCCAGGTCCCCGACGTCACCGGTGAGGAGAGCGACCAGCAGGACGAGACGTGGTGCCTCTTCGACGGCCAGTTGATCGACGACGAGCTGTACCTCGAACTGTCGAAGTTCAAGCGCGGGGTGCGTGTCCTCGTCCTGTCCGACAGCTGCCACAGCGGCACCGTGACTCGCGACGGGCCGCCCGCCCCGCCGCCGCCGAACACCAGGGTGAAGCTCATGCCGAGTGCGGTCGGCGAACGCGTGTATCGCGTCCACCAGGCGTTCTACGACAAGCTGCAACGGGACGTCGCGAAGGCCGCCGGCAAGGCGGTCGATCCCGATGTCGCGTTGGCGAACGTCGCCGTGAGCCGCCGGCGGACGTCTCTCGTTGCCGACTTCAAGCCGTCGGTGATCCTGATCTCCGGGTGTCAGGACAACCAGACCTCGCTCGACGGCGAACACAACGGGGCGTTCACCGAAGCGCTGCTCAAGGTCTGGAACAACGGCGCGTTCACCGGCTCGTATGCCAGCTTCCATGCTCGCATCACCAGCCGAATGCCGGGAACGCAGACGCCCAACCTGTTCGCGCTCGGGCCGGCAACGTCGATGCTGACGCAGGCGCCGTTCATGGTCTGAGCTCACGCCATCCGATGCCGGATGGCGTGTCAACCGTCAGCCGGTGGTACACGTACTCTACACGTATTGTGTACCATGTGTGTATGGGCAGAGTGCGGACGAACATCGAGATCGAGGACACCTACGTCGTGGCGATCATGGATCGGTACGGCGTCCACACCAAGACCGAGGCGGTCGACCTTGCCTTGCGCCACCTTGCGGGACAGCCGATGAGTCGGGACGAGGCGTTGGCGATGCGAGGCACGCGCGCCATCGACCGGGTACCCGATGACGCGGTACCGACGACGTGATCCTGGTCGACACGTCGGCATGGGTCGAGTTCGATCGGGCGACGGGCAGTTCGGTGGATGCACGGCTGACCGCGCTGATCGCCGACAGCGACGAGATTGCGGTCACCGAACCAGTCATCATGGAAGTGCTGGCCGGAGCGCGCAACGACCGGCGGGAAGGTGATCTCCGTCGACTGATGCAGCGATTCGAGCTCTTGCGGTTCGACCCCACCATCGATTTCGACGCCGCTGCTCGAATCTACCGAACGTGTCGACGCGTGGGCATCACACCCCGGGGCATGGTCGACTGCCTGATCGCATCGGTAGCGCTCCGCCACCGGGCGATCCTTCTCGCCGCGGACGTCGATCTCGATCGTGTCGGCAAGACCGTCGGCGTCGCGCTCGACGATCACTGATCCGTGACGCGAGATCGGCGGGCGCGACGGTCTCAGCGGCCGAGAAGACGTTGCCGCGAGGCGCGGCCTTCGTGGATGCGCGACTTCACCGTGCCGACGGGGATGTCGAGGAGCTCGGCGATCTCGTCGGAGCCGTCCGGCGTCATGGTCGACCATCACGAACGAGCCCATATCACCGTCGTCGCGACGCCCATCACCCGCGCCGCGCCCGTGGCCCCGACGAACTTCCCGATGCGGGCGATCGCGAGCACGAGCGCGGCGGCTCCCACCTCGGCGGTGGGCACGACATGAGCAGCGTGCCCAGCCGGCTACCGAGCAGACCGTGCCCGGCGAGCGCTCTGGCCCGAATGGCGAGGGCGGTTCCGCACATCGACACGCCGAGGAACAGGGCGAACGCGGCGAACGACACGTGCTTGCTGCCGACCGTCGCGTGCGCGCGATAGAGCACCGGGCGAGCACGCCTACCCCCGAGCACGAAGGGCACGACGATCGAGCTGAGCGAAATCACGGCCGCCCGTCGCCCGCTCGAACGGGGCGAACGGGGCGTCGGCGGAAGCGTTGGCGAGGAGCATGCCTCGTACGACGTCGCATCCGGCGAGCCGGTTGGTGATCCATCGGCGGGTTCGCACGACGGGCGATCGTTACGCGGGGGCCGGGCCCCTCGCGGCGCGGCCGGAGGGCTGCAGGAAGCGGCCGATGATCGGCAGCTCCCAGATCGCCTCGGCCTGGGCGATGGCGAGCGCGGCCGATGGCAGATCGACCATCGTCGGATAGACGACGTAGCGCGGCCGCCACTCCGGGAAGAACTTGGCGTTGAACCGCCAGAGCGACTCGATCTGCATCGACGAGCTGGCCCGCCGGAGCGCGGCGCGAGCGATGCGGGCCGAGCGCGTCGGTTCGGACCGATCGAGGAGCGTGCGCAGCGTTGCGAAATTGAGGCACACCTCGCCCCCACCCGACGATCGGATGTGCTGGAACGTCTCGACGAGCACGTGATCGAGCAGACCGTTCGGGTGGCCGTGACGTTCGCTGCGCATCACGTCGAGCGACCAGCCGGCTCCGCCGGCCTGGGGGACGAACTGGCAGAACGCGACCGCGCGACCGTCGGGCGCGTGCGAGACCGCAAGCAGCACGCCGGTGTCGGCGGGGTCGAACAATCGACCGAGCGTCATCGAGAAGCCGCGTTCGGCAGACCCTCGCCGGCTGGATCCCACCAGACGCTCGAGGTCGGCGCGCATCGCGACGTCGAGCCGGTCCGGTCGCTGGAACGACACGGTGTAGCCGTTGCGGGCGACGCGGTTCACCGCTTGGCGCAGGCCCTTGCGGTCGCCACCGTCGAGGTGGAACGTGCTCGTGTCGACGACCGCCTCGTCACCGACGTACACCGCCCGCATGCCGTGTGCGCGGTAGAGGGCGACCCACGGGGCGCTGGCCCCGAGCACCGTCACCATCCAGCCGTTCTCGGCGGCGTGGTCGAGAAACGCCGCCCACACGAGGTGGCGTTCGTAGCCCGGGCCGATCGGGTCGGGCGATACCAGGGCCACCGACCCCTTGACGGCGTAGGCGACGACGCTGTCACCGAAGAAGAACCAGCTCTTGTCGTCGCGCAGCGCGAAGTAGTCGAGCGTGCCGCGCCCGTAGCGTTCGACGACCCGTCGGGCCCGGACCGCGGCGAGCTGCGGCGTGAACGTCGGGTGGGCCGGCCGGGTGACCCACCAGCAGGCGACGGCGAGCACCGCGACGAAGGCGATCGTGGACACCGATTCCATCGCCCGGTCCACGCGGGCCGGCGCGAGCAGGTCGGCGAGCAGCAGGCCACCGATCGCCGAGACCGCGCCGCCGATCGCTCGGCGCAAGGCCGGGCGCTCGGTCGGTGCCGGGAAGCTGTGGCGGCCGGTGACGAGCAGCACGAGCAGTAGTACGGCGACGGCTGCGGCGCCATGGGTGCCGCGCACGTTGGCCGGCACGACCACGGCCGGCGCGACGGTGGCGATGGCGAGCAGGAGCGCGCTGCGCTGGCCGCGCCGCAGGCTGGACGCCACGAACCAGAACCAGCTGCCGGCCATCAGCGCGGCGAGCCGGCTCGGGTGGGCCGACACGACCGGCCCGAGGGCGAGGACGATGTGCTGAAGACGCCCACTCGGCGTCGGATCGACGAGCCCGTACAGCAGCACCGCGCCTATGACCCCGAACGCGGCGGCGGCGAGCCGGGCGACGCCGCGGCGGTAGCCAGCGCGCCACCACCAACCGACCCCCAGACCGACGGCGATCGCCGCGAGATGCTCGCGCCCGGCCAGGGTGTGCAGGCCGACGATCTCGACGAACAGGCCGACGCTGGCGAGGCCGGCCAGCCACCACGCGCCGACGACTACGGCCACCGCGAGTCCGAGGGCGACGACGGCGGCCGACGGGCCCGTGTCGCGCACGAAGGCGGCGGCCGGACGCAGCCCGTAGGGACGACCGCCGCCCAGCTGGGCGGCGACCCGTCCGGCGACGGTGGCGACGTACTGGGTGGCGAAGGCGAGCCCGATCATCCGGCGCCGCCCGAGCACCAGCTCGGCCAGCGCGCCCACGATCGCGACCTGCACGAGCGCCCCCCACACGGGCAGGCCGACCGCCGGGACGAGCAACGAGAGCGGCACGCGCACGAGGGCGGCGATGAGCGGCTCGTTGGCGCGCACCGCGCTCAACGAATCGATCGGGTTGCTCCACACGCCGAACCGCCGCAGAAGCCAGAACGCGGCGATGGCGAGGACCGCCGTCGCGGTGACGTAGGGCCGTCGCCCGGCGCGCCACGGCGCGCGCACGGCGACGGCGAGGCCGCGCACCTCGTTCGCCCAGGTTCTTGCCCACGTCGTCGGCACGCTCAGCCTCGTTGCGTTCGCGTTCGGCCGGGTCGGCCGCTCCTCGGTCCCAGTATCCCCCTGATTTGGTGGTTTCGTCGTCCTCCGGCGGCCTGATCTCCCGTCACCCGATCGTCGGATGCGGCTGCCAGTCGGCGAAGGCGTCGATCATCGCTCGCACGTCGCCGAGGGGATAGAGGATCGGGCACGTGCACCCGTGGCGGAGGTAGTGGGCGACGCGCTCGCGGGCCTCGGCTGGCGTGCCCGAGGCGGTGAGCATGTCGACGATTTCGTCGGGGACGAGCTTCGAGGCGGCCACCACCTGCTCGTGCGTGGCCGGCCACGTGAGCACCTCGCCCACCCGGTCGAGCAACGACTGGGGTACGCCGGACGCCTTCATGATGTGCGGCTGCTGGCCGAGGTACTGGGTGACCATCAGCCGGGCCATGTCGAGCGCGGTCTGGCGATCCTCGTGCACCGAGCACACCACGAGCTGCGGGCGGTCGATGTCGTCGACCGTTCGCCCGGCGCGGGCGGCTCCGGTGGCCAGTGCGTCCATCGCCCTGGCGTTGTACTCGGGCGATACCAGGTAGTTGAGCACCACGCCGTCGGCGATCTCGCCGGTGAGCTCCATCATCTTCATTCCGGTCGCCCCGATGTAGATCGGGACGTCCTTCGGCCGGCGCTCCTGGTACACGTAGTCGAGCTCGACGCCGTCGAGGTGCACGTATTCGCCGTGCATCGTCACGGTCTCGTTGTTGAGCAGCGCGCGGCAGGCCGTGACCACCTCGCGCATCACCGTCAGCGGCCGCACACGCTCGATGCCGACCTTCGCCGCCAGCGGGTCCCACCAGGCGCCGAGGCCGAGGATCACCCGGCCCGGCGCGAGGTCGTCGAGCGTCGAGAACGTGGCGGCGAGGCGGGCGGGGTTGCGGCTCCAACAGTCGGACACACCCGAGCCGACCTTGATCCGTTCGGTCATCGTGGCGAACGCGGCGAGAGGGACCGTCGCCTCGCGCACGAGGCGGCTCTCGGCCTGCCAAACGGCGGCGAATCCCTTTGCTTCGGCGTAGCGGGCGAAGTCGATGCCCTCGCGGATCGTGTGGGCGTCTTGCAGGTAGAGCGCGACCGGCTGGGTCATGGCGGAATCCTCGTTCGTTGGGCAGGGCGAGCGTGCGGACGGGCTGGCAAGCAGGGCAGGGCGGGCCGGGCGAGCCGGACGGGCCTGCGGGCGGTCGGGTCAGAGGCGGGCGAACACGCGGGCGGCGGCCTCGGCGGCGCGGGCGCGAACTTCATCGGCATCGACGCGCGTCGGTCGGCCGTTTCGTAGCAGCACCTCGCCGTCGCCGCTCACGACGTCGAGGGCGCGCACGCCGGGCGTGAAGGCGACGTGCCACGGCGAGTCGGCGTGGTCGTAGCTCCAGGTGACGCGATCGTCCGCCGCCTCCGGCACCAGGCGCCAGCCCTCGGCGAGCCACGACCATGCGGTGTCAGGCGAGGCGGACACGTCGTCGGCGCGGTGGGCGACGTAGGCGAGACGCATCTCTTCGAGCATGTCGGCGCCGATGCCATCGGTGCCGAGCACGACCCGGTTCGGCCGCCGCGCCGGCGCGGCGTAGCCGACGGCGTTGTTCATGTTGCTGCGCGGGTTGTGGGCGATGGTGCCCGGCAGCTCACGGTCGAGGCCGACGCAGTGCACGAGCAGCCAGTCGTCGGCGGCGTAGGGGGCGAGCCGCGCTCCGGCGCGGTGATCGACCGTGCCCTCGGCGACGTGCACGTGGACGCCGACGCCGAGGTCGCGCGCGAGGCCTGCGGCCGCCTCTATCGTCTCGTCGCTGCACGTGAACGCGGCATGCAGGCCGACCATGGCGCGCCCGCCGTTGCGCACGAACCGCTGACATTCGGCCAGGCCGCGTCGGGCGCCATCGGTCATGCGAGCCGGGGGAGTCGACCAGCCGTCTGCCGGCGCCGCGAGCGCGCCGCCGTCGCTCCAGCGGTCGGTGACTCCGTAGGCCGCCACGACGCGCACGCCGACCGCGGCACAGGCGTCGGCGATCACCGACAGGCTGCCTTCGATCGCGTTCGGACTCTCGTGATGGTCGATGATCGCGGTGGTTCCGCACTGCAGCGCTTCCATCGCACCGAGCATCGCCGACCAGTGGAGAAGGTCGAGATCGAGGGCGGCGTCGAGCCGCCACCACACTTGTTCGAGGATCTCCAGGAACCCGTGCGGTCGCCTCGGCGGCGCGGGCATGCCGCGGGCGAGCGACGAGTACAAGTGGTGGTGGCCACACACGAGGCCGGGGGTCGTGGCGCTCATCCGCTCATCCGCTCATGCGCTCGGTGCCCTCGGCACCTCGACGCCGCGCTGCGCGGTGATGCGGCCGTAGACCTCGGGGCGGCGGTAGCGGTCGAAGTCGAACAGCGTGGCCTTGTAGCGGGCGCACCAGTCGAGGTCGCAACGGGCGACGATCAACTCGTCGTCGGTGGTCAGCGCCTGGGCCACGATCTGCCCGCTCGGCGCGACGATGCACGACTGCCCGAGCGAGTCGACCCCCTCCTCGACGCCACCCTTGGCTACACCGACCACCCACGTGCCGTTCTGGTAGGCGCCCGACTGCATCACCAGCGCGTTGTGGAAGCCCTGCAGGACGTCCTGGCTCGGGTCCGGCACGTAGTGGATCGGCGTGTTGTACCCGCACAGGATCACTTCGACGCCCTGCAGACCCATGACGCGGTAGCTCTCGGGCCAGCGCCGGTCGTTGCAGATCATCATGCCGACGATGCCGCCGAACGCCCGCCACACCGGGAAGCCATCGGGTGATGGCTCGAAGTAGTAGCGCTCGGCGTGCTGGAACGGCCGATCGGGCTCGTGGTGCCTGTGGCCGGGGATGTGGACCTTGCGGAACGTGCCCACGATCGAACCGTCGCGCTCGACGAGCGTCTGCACGTTCCACCGGTGCACGGTGGCGCTGCCGTGTGGGCCGTCGGCCGCCGTCTCCCGGAGCGCGTAGCCGAGGCAGAAGCCGATGCCGAGCCGCCGGGCCTCGTCGAACAGCGGCTGCGTGTCGGCGTTCGGCATCGCCGTCTCGTACCAGTGGTCGGCGTCGGCGATGTCGTCGACGAACCAGCGCGGGAAGAACGTGGTGAGCGCCAGTTCCGGGTACACGACCAGCTCGACGCCACGAGCGTGGGCCTGCTGCAAAAGGGCGAGCATCCGCGCCACCACCTCGGCGCGCGTGTGCTCGCGCTGCACCGGCCCGAGCTGGGCGGCGCCGATCGTCACGAACCGGCCGGTCACGGGATCGCCCACGGGTCGTCGGCCTCGGCGAGATGGGCGAGCACCTGGAGCAGGACGTCGGCGCCCGCCTGCAGGTCGGCCGGTTCGGTGTGCTCGGTGACGTTGTGGCTGATGCCGTTCACGCTCGGTACGAACACCATCGCGCTGGGGCAGACGCGGGCGAGCATCTGGGCGTCGTGACCGGCACCCGACGGCATCCGTCTGGTCGAATGACCGAGCCGCTTCGCGGTCGCCTCGACGAGGTCGATCGCTCGCTCGTCGAAGGCGACCGGCTCGAACCGGGCGAGCGACCGGCGCTCGATGGTCACCTGTTCGGCCGCCGCCAGCTCGTCGCAGCGCACCGCGAGGCGGCGCTCGGCTTCCTGGAGCACGTGCTCGTCGGTGTTGCGCAGGTCGACCGTCATCGTCGCGCGGGCGGGTACGACGTTGACGAGGTTCGGGAACAGATCGAGCTTGCCGACTGTGCCGACCTGGGGCGTGCTGGTGAACGTGGCGATCTCGCCGACCATCTCACGGACGTACGCGCCGATCTGCATCGCGACTGCGCCGGCGTCGCGCCGCAGCGCCATCGGCGTGGTGCCGGCGTGGCTCGAGCGGCCGGTGATCGTGAGCTCCTGCCACGAGATGCCCTGCACGCCCGTCACCGCGCCGATCGTGATGCCCTCGGCTTCGAGCACCGGGCCCTGCTCGATGTGCAGCTCGATGTACGCGTACGGCACCTCGCCCGGGCAGGGCGTCGGGCCGAGGTAGCCGATGCGGTCGAGCTCGTCGCCGAGGCGGGCGCCGTCGATGGCGATGGCGTCGTGCGCCTCCTCCACGCTCATGCCGTCGGCGTAGACGAGGCTGCCGAGCATGTCGGGGGCGAAGCGGGCGCCCTCCTCGTTCGTGAAGAAGGCGACGGCGAGCGGGCGGCGCGTGGTGATGCCGGCAGTGGCGAGGCACTCGATCACCGCGAGCCCGCCGAGCACGCCGAGGTTGCCGTCGTACAGGCCTCCGGTGCGCACGGTGTCGATGTGCGAGCCGGTCATCACCGCCGGGCCCGGCTCGCGCCCGGCGCGCACGCCGATCACGTTGCCGACGGCGTCGACGCGAACGTCGAGGTCGAGGTCGCGCATCCACCCGATCACGAGGTCGCGCCCCTGCCGGTCGTCATCCGTGAGCGCCAGGCGCGCACACCCGCCACCGTCGAGCCCACCGACCTCGCCCAGCTCGTGCAGGCGGGCGACGAGCCGATCGACATCGACCCTGAGGTCGCCGACTGCGGGGGAGACGAGCATCGGCTGCATGGTCGCACGGCCCTTTACGAACGGTCAATCGACTGCGGTCGGGTCGGTCCCGCGACGGACGGCGAGCAGGCTCGGCGAACCGCTGCGGGGCCGAGGTCGACCTGTCGGCGGGCCTACGCAACGAGTGCGTTGCGTTGCAGGTAACGCAGCATCGCTGCGTCGCGAGTCACGAGGCGAAGGCCGAGGCGCTGTGACTGCGCGACGAGCATGCGATCGAAGGGGTCACGATGATCCCAGTCGAGCAGCCCCGCCGCCACGGCGTCGTCGACCCCGATTCCGAGGAGCCGCACGCCGTTCTGGGAGAGCTTCGTGATCGTCGCTAGGACATCGATGTCGAGCTTGCCGCCGCGCACTTTGATCGCCAGCTCCCACGCGGACGCGGCTGACAGCCAGACGACGTTCACGGGGTCGGCGATCGCGTCCATCGCTGGCGTCGACAGGAGCGACGGGTCGTCGGCCCACCAGAGGGCAACGTGGCTGTCGATGAGGAGATCCACCGGGAGGCCGCTCTGTCAGGTGCCGAACAGATCGGCAAGATCGGGGTCGGGCTCCCACCACGCCGGGTCGTGCACGACGATCTCGCCGCGCATGAATCCACCGACCCGGGGACGAACCGGGACGAGCTTGGCCACCGCAACACCGTTGCGCGTCACGACGATCTCCTCGCCGGCCTCGGCCCTCCGTAGCAGCTCAGAGAGGCCGGCCTTGGCATCGGCAGCGCTGACGACGGTGGTCATGGGGTCAGTGTGGTCAGTGTGGTCAGAATAGTCAAATAAGTCAACATCGGCGATCGGCGAGCAGGTGGGGACGCCGCAGCGGCGTCGTCCGGATCGATGAGTTTCCCGCGGGAAACGCGGCGGGCTGAGCTTCTCGCGGGAAACACGGGCGCCTCGCTCGCTCGACATCGCCAGGGCGTGACTACGCTCGGGCGATGCCAGACGCCGGCAATCCGCCCGCACCTCTGGTCGATCTGCTCGTGCACGGCGCCGAGCTCGTCGCCACCATGGACGGCGAGCGCCGAGAGCTGCGCGGCGGCTGGGTGGCGGTGACCGGCGGCCTGGTGTCGGCGGTCGGCGCCTCCACCGATCCGCAACCGGCGGCCACCCGCCGCCTGCCGGCCGCCGGCTGCCTCGTCACCCCGGGGCTCGTGAACACCCATCATCACCTGTTCCAGAACCTCACGCGCGCGTACGGGCCGATGACGTCGGCGCCGCTGTTCGGTTGGCTGCAGACGCTCTATCCGTTGTGGCGCCGTCTCGACGAGGAGGGGGCCTACCTGTCGGCGTGGGTCGGCCTGGCCGAGCTCGCATTGGGGGGATGCACGACCTCCACCGATCACCTCTACCTCCACCCGCACGGTGCCGGCGACCTCCTCGCCGCCGAGATCGCGGCGGCGCGCGACATCGGCATGCGGTTCCACCCGACACACGGCTCGATGAGCCTCTCGGTGAAGGACGGCGGCCTGCCGCCCGACGATGTCGTGCGCGAGGAGGACGAGATCCTCGCCGACTCCGAACGCCACGTCGCCCGCCACCACGACCGCTCGCACGGGGCGATGGTGCGCGTCGCGCTGGCGCCGTGCTCGCCGTTCTCCGTGTCGCCCGGCCTGATGACGCGCACGGCGGAGCTGGCCGAGCGGCTCGACGTGCGCCTGCACACGCACCTCGCCGAGAACGCCGAGGACGACGAGTACTCGCTCGCCCACTTCGGCCGGCGGTGCGTCGAGCAATTCGAGCATGTCGGCTGGTGCACCGACCGCTCGTGGGTGGCGCACTGCGTGCGGCCCGACCCCGACGAGATCCGCCGGCTCGGCGCCGCCGGGGTGGGCGTGGCCCACTGCCCGAGCTCGAACCTCATCCTCTCGTCGGGCATCGCGCCCGTGGTCGATCTGCGCGAGGCCGGCTCACCGGTGGGCATCGGGTGCGACGGCTCGTCGTCGGCCGACGCCGCGTCGCTGTGGCAGGAGACGCGACTCGCCATGCTCCTCGGCAAGCTCCGCAACGGTGCGGGGGCGATGGCGGCACGGGACGCGCTCGAGATCGCCACGCGCGGCGGCGCGGCGTGCCTCGGCCGCACCGGCGAGCTGGGGGAGCTGACCGTCGGCGCGGTGGGCGATCTCGTGGCGTGGAAGCTCGATGGCCCCGCCTTCGCCGGCGTGATCGGCGACCTCGTCGAAGGTTGGCTGCGATGCGGCCCGGTGACGGCCCACCACACGGTGGTCGCTGGTGTGCCGGTCGTGGAAGAGGGCCGCCTGGTGTCGCCCGCCCTGCACGAGCGGTTGGCCGACCACCGACGGGTCGCGGAACGGATGCAGCGGGCCGGCTGATCGCGAGATCTCCGTCCGGCGCGACGGAGAACCGGGGCGTGGTACGACGTAGAGGCGTGGGGGTCTCGCACGCGCAGGACCGAATGGTCAGCCCGGACGCGTTCGCGGCCTTCTACAACGCGGCCTTCGGCGAGGTGTACCGCTACGTGGCCCGCGCCCTGCTGGGCAACCGCAGCGCGGCGGAGGACGTGACGCAGGAGACGTTCGCCGCCGTGGTCACCGCGGTGCGCGACGG
>JAYUAM010000543.1:0-1560 GCA_043741295.1 Acidimicrobiia bacterium | reverse complement strand
TCAGCGGTGGCGGCGACCCCCGCGACTTCATCTACGCGTTTCGCATCGCCGACGGGGCGGACCGCTGGAGCAATGGCATCGCCTCGTATCAGCGCCGGATCAACAGCCTGAGCCTCTCACTCGACGGGGGCGCCAACGACGGGGAGTTCGGCGAAGGCGACAACCTCGGTGCCGGCATTCACCGAGTCATCGGCGACGACGGCAACGACGCCATCGTCGGGAGCTCTGGGGCGGACATCCTCGAGGGGTGGCTCGGAAACAACCGCCTCGACGGACGGGCAGGCGCCGACATCCTGATCGGTGACCGCAACCGCGGGTTCGTCAAGATGTCGCCTCCCGGCCTCGTCCCGCCGACTGACGTCCCACTCGGAACGCAGGCGAACCTGCTCATCGGCGGTCCGGGCGCCGACCAGCTGTTCGGCGACGTCGGTCCCGACAGGCTTCTTGGGGGCTCCGGCGCCGACTTGCTCGCCGGTGGCCGCGGTGCCGACGTACTCATCGGTGGTCGTGGCGCGGATCGGCTCATTGGCGGGGACGGGGCGGATCAGCTGTTCGCGCGCGATGGCTTCGTCGACCGCCTCTCGTGCGGGAAGGGCCGCGACAGGGTCCGCACCGCCGATCGTGGACGGCGGCCCGACCGACTCGATCTCGGCGGGTCGGCCAGGAACCGATGCGAGATCGGGGCGGACGGTCTGCGGTAGCGACGACGCGCGACGCCCCTGAGGACATCACGGTCGACGTGGTGTTCATCGGGTCATGCACCAATGGCCGCATCGAGGACTTTCGCGTCGCCGCGAGGGTCATCGAGGGCCGCGGCCGCATCATCGTCCGGATGCCGTTCACCGGACTCGCCACGCTCGTGCCACGTCGCCGAACCGTAGCGGCGGTGCTGATCGTCCTGGGCGGCACACGACCTTCGACGGGGTCAACCGCACACCGTGGTGGGGTGAACAGATCAGGCTGGCCACCGGGTGGGAACGCACCGGGGTCAACACGCTCGGGTTGGTCACGGTCATCGCGATCGTCGTCGGGCACGTCGCCGGTGGCGTGCCCGACGCATGACCGATCCGCGGAGGATGTGGGCGGCCACCGCGCGGCGATCGCCCAGCTTCCGATGGCGGCGGTGATGGTCGGCCTGACCGTCACGGGGTTGACACTCCTGCTCTCCGTCTGATCCGACCTAGACGAACGGCGAGATCGGCGTCGATCCGGCCTGGACCTTAGGGGGTAGCGGACGTCGGCGTGGAGCGCCAGGATCGCCCACTACGACTCACCTTCGACAGGTCACCACGTGCACGCTGAGCCTCCTCCCTATTCCGGTTCGGAAACGACGCCAACTGTTTCACCTACCGGGTCAAGACTCGGCGCTGCCGTCAGCCGGCGCCACTTCCTGAAGGTCGGGCTGACCGGCGTCGTCCTCATCGCGATCGGGGCGCAGGCCAAGCTGGTCTCGGACCTGACGGGTGGCACCGCGAACGCCGCGCCGGCTCTGTACGACCTTGCGATCACGGACGCGCTCGTTGAGATGGTCGATCTGACGGTCGTCTACCACCGCGTCTT
>JAYUAM010000542.1:0-9176 GCA_043741295.1 Acidimicrobiia bacterium | reverse complement strand
CTGGCACCGCCAGCACCCACACGACGATGCGCCGAAGCCGGCGGAACGGGCCCGTGGTGCGGCGCCCGAACAGCCGACGCGGCAGACGACGCAGGCGGCGGAACCGTGGTCGGCGAGCACGCACCTCGGCCGGCGCACCGGCGACCGCGGGCGCGACCACGAGCGGGTCGTCGCTGACGCTCAGAGCTTCGCCCTCGCCGCGCGCAACCGGGCCAGCGCACGATCGCGACCGAGCACCTCGAGCGAGTCGTACAGCGGCGGGCCGACCGTGCGGCCGGTGACGGCGAGCCGCGCCGGCGCCTGGGCCTTGCCCGGCTTCAACCCGAGCGCGGCGCCCACGGATTCGAGCTCGCCCTTCAGCACCTCGGCCGACCACGGGCATGACTCGTACGCGGCGATCACGCCGTCGAGCATCTCGGTCGCCAGATCCTTCATCACCTTCGCCCAGTCGTCGGCGTTCGGCTCGACGTCGACGAACAGGAACTCGACCAGTGCTGGCACGTCCTCCAGCACCTCGACGCGGGTCTGCACGAGCGCGGCCATGCGCGCCCACGCCGACGGGTCGAACCGCTCGACCGGCCACGTGGCCCGCTCGCCGGTGAGCCACGGCAGACACGCTGCCGTGAACGACTCGACCGGCAGTGCGCGGATGTACTCGGCGTTGAACGCTCGCAGCTTCTTGACGTCGAAGAACGCCGGGGACGAGTTCACGTCCTCCAACCGGAACGAGTCCTGGACGAGCGACCACGGCACGATCTCGGCCTCCCCCGGCGGGTTCCAGCCGAGGAGCATGAGGTAGTTCTTCATCGCATCGGCGAGGTAGCCCTGCTCGCGGTACATCTCCACGGCCACCGGATCGCGCCGCTTCGAGAGCTTCTGGCGCTTCTCGTTTACCAGCAGCGGCACGTGCGCCCACACGGGCGGCTCGGCGCCGAGCGCCTGCCAGAGGAGCTGCTGCTTCGGCGTGTTCGGCAGGTGCTCCTCGGCGCGGATCACATGGCTGATCTGCATCGCCATGTCGTCGACCACGTTGGCCAAGAGGAACATCACCGTGCCGTTGCCGCGCAGGAGCACGAAGTCTTCGATCGTGTCGTGGTCGAACACCGGCTCGCCGCGGATGAGGTCGATCACCGTCGTCGAACCGGGCCGCGACACCTTGAACCGCAATGGCCGACCATCGGCCGCGGCCAGGGCGCGGTCGCGGCAGAACCCGTCGTAGCCCTTGTTCGGGCCGACGCGCTCGCGCACGACCTCTTGCGTGCAGTCGCAGTAGTACGCGTCGCCCTGCTCGAACAGCCGCTTCGCCGCGGCCTCGTGCTCGCCGGCGAACGTGCTCTGGAAGTGCGGGCCCTCGTACGTGCCCGGCTCGATGCCGATCCACGCCAGGGCCGAGATGATGCCCTCGGTCCACTCCGGACGGTTGCGCGCCTCGTCGGTGTCCTCGATGCGCAACACGAACACACCGTTGCCATCGCGCTCCGCCGCCTGACGGGCGAGGATCGCGTTGTACAACGCGGTGCGCGCCCCGCCGACATGGAAGTAGCCGGTGGGCGAGGGGGCGAAGCGGACGCGGAACGGGCGACCCGAGGTGGCGGCGGTCATCGCCGTCAGGCTACCGACCGGGTGCGCGCCGGATGCGGCGCCCGATCAGCGGATGCTGGGTCGATCGCCCACCCGACCAGATCGCCCGTCGGCCCCGTCAGACGGATGTCGTAGCCACGAGGTTGCGCAGTTGGCGGACGGCGGCGGTGAGCGACGTCACGTCGTGCGTCGTCGCGGCGTGCAGCTGGCTGAGCACGCCGGAGGCCCGATCGATCGTGCGGCGGTCAGCCTGCGTCCACGACGTGACGAGCACGTTCGGCGCGTCGAACGCGTCGCCGGCCCGCAGCACGGTGTCGGTCAAGGAGCGCAGGGCGCCGAGCAGGTCGTCGCGCAACGACGAGCGGGCCTGGTTCTGCCACCGGCCGGCTCGCGGCAGGCGGCCGATCTGGCCCCACATCCACTCCAAGTCGAGCTGTTCGAACACGAGCCAGAACGTGGAAGCCGTGTCCTCGATCGAACGGCCGCGCGCGGTGGCGACATCGGCGAGGTCGAGGGCGACGTTCATCCGTCCCCACGATGCCGCTCGCCGGGCGAGTTCGAGAGGAACCCGGCCCCCGGTGAACCGGGCCACCGCGGCCTGCGTGTCGCCCGCCACCGAACCGACGAGGAACTGGTGCCAGCCGTCGCCGAGCGCGGTGATCGCCGGCCGATAACGCGCGATGGCGAGGTTGATGTCGAGCGGCGGTCGCCGGTGGCCGAGCAGCCAGAGCGCGCCGCGCTCGACCATCAGCCGAGCCTCGATGAACAGGCCGAGCTGCATCTCGGGGGCGACACTGTTGGGCAACGCCTCGATCCGGCTCCACCACCGGTCGAGCCCGAAGATGTCGCGCGCCGCCAACCAGGCGCGGGTGGAATCGGCCACCGATGCACCCGTCTGCTCGGTCATCCGTTGATCGAAGGTGATGCCGGCGTGGTTGACGAGCTCGTTTGTGAGCACGGTGGCGATGATCTCACGGCGCAGCCGGTGCCGGCTGATGCCATCGGCAAACCGGTCGCGGAGCGCGGCCGGGAAGTAGCCGGACAACGCTGGCTGCACGTAGGGGTCGTCGGGCAGATCGGACGCCAGAAGCTCGGCGATGTTCGTGGTCTTCGTGTATGCGAGCAGCACCGCGAACTCTGGCGTTGTGAGACCGATGCCGGCCATCGAACGGTCGGCGATCTGCTTGTCGGACGGGAGCCGCTCCAGCTCGCGGTTCACGAGGCCTTCCGCCTCGAGGACGCGCAGGTAACGACCGTGCAGGTCGATGAGCAGCGGCGCCTGCCGCCGGGCGATCGCGAGCTCCAGGGTTTGGGCCCGGTTGTCGTCGAGCACGAGCTCGGCGACCTCGTCGGTCATCGACGCGAGCAGCGTGTTGCGATCGTCCACCGTCAGCCGGCCGGCAGCGACGTCGACGTCGAGCAGCACCTTGATGTTCACCTCGTGATCCGAGCAGTCGACGCCCGCCGAGTTGTCGATGGCGTCGGTGTTCAGCAGCACACCGGCGAGCGCGGCCTCGATGCGGCCCTGCTGCGTGAACCCGAGGTTGCCCCCCTCACCGACGACGAGGCAGCGCAGGTCCGCACCGTCGACGCGCACGGCGTCGTTGGCCCGGTCGCCGGCATCGTCGTGATCCTCGGACGCCGCCTTTACGTAGGTACCGATGCCACCGTTCCACAGCAGGTCGACCGGCGCCTCCAGGATCGCCGACACGAGGTCGGCCGGCGTGAGCGCGGCGGCCGAGGTGCCGAGCCGCCGACGAACCGCCGGGGTGAGCGGTATCGACTTCGCCGAGCGGGCGAACACGCCGCCGCCTTCCGAGATGAGCGCCGTGTCGTAGTCGACCCAGGACGAGCGCGGCAGCGCGAACAACCGCTGACGTTCGCGGTACGACGCAGCCGGATCAGGATCGGGGTCGAGGAACACATGACGATGGTCGAATGCGGCCACGAGCTGGCAGAAGGGGGAGCGCAGCAGGCCGTTGCCGAACACATCGCCCGACATGTCGCCGATGCCGACGACGACGATCTCGTCGTGGTCGGCATCCCGCCCGAGCGAGCGGAAGTGACGGCGTACGCTCTCCCACGCGCCCCGAGCGGTGATCGCCATCGTCTTGTGGTCGTAGCCGGTGCGGCCGCCCGACGCGAACGCGTCGCCGAGCCAGAACCCGTACGACTCTGCGACATCGTTGGCGATGTCGGAGAACGTGGCCGTGCCCTTGTCCGCCGCCACGACGAGGTACGGGTCGTCGCCGTCGTGACGGACGATCGCGGGCGGCGGCACGACACGGTCGCCGTTCTCGTCGTGGACGATGTTGTCGGTGAGGTCGAGCAGGCAACCGACGAACGTGCGGTAACAGGCCACCACTTCGGAGCGTTGCGCCTCGGGGTCACCGGCCATCGACTCGTGCCGCTTGACCACGAACCCGCCTTTCGCGCCGACGGGCACGATGACGGCGTTCTTCACCATCTGGGCCTTCATCAGCCCGAGGACCTCGGTGCGGAAGTCCTCCTTGCGGTCGCTCCACCGGAGCCCGCCCCGCGCGATGCGCCCACCGCGAAGGTGGACACCTTCGACGCGGGGCGACGACACCCAGATCTCCGCGCGCGGTCGCGGCAACGGCAGGTCGGGGACGCGTGCCGGGTCGAACTTGAGGGCGAGCGCACCGGCCCCTGGGCGACCGTCGGATGGTCGGAACGCGTTAGTGCGGTCGGTGGCGAGCACGAGCGTGAGGAACGTGCGCACGATGCGGTCCTCGTCAAGGCTCGCAACGCGGTCGAGCCGCTCGCGAAGCTCGGCCTCGATCGACGCGGTGTCGGCCGCGCGCTCGGTGTCGAGCCGCGGGTCGAAGCGGGCGACGAACAGATCGATCAGGCGACGCGTGAGGTCGGCGTGCTTCACCAGCACGTCCTCGAGGTAGCCGAGGCTGTACGGGGTCGAGATCTGCAACAGGTAGCGCGCGTAGGCCCGAACGACGGCGACCTGCGCACCGGTGAGGCCGGCGGCGACGATCAACCGGTTGAATCCGTCGGCCTCCAGATCGCCGCGCCACAGCGCGAGGAACGCATGCTCGACCTCCCTACGCACGGCCGGAGCGACGAGCTTCGACGCCTGCGGGTGGCGCACGCCGACGTCGTGCATCCACACGGGAACGCCCGTGGCGCTGGTGAACGTCTCGGTGTGCTCGTCGAGCACGACCAGACCGAGCCGTTCGAGCAGCGGGACGATGGCCGACAAGGTGGCCGGCCGGTCGCCGACGTACAGGCGCAGCCGTGGGTCGCCACCGACCTCCGGTGGGTCGAGCCGCACGAGCACCGGCTGTTCGGCCGTGATCGCCTCCGCCCCCCCACTCGTCGAGTCCGGGAACGGCAGGCCGGACGTCGCCGGGCTGCTCGGGGTCGGACCGGGTCCGTTCTCGGTGTCGACGGTCTCGGTCATCCGGTCACCTCGCAGAGCCGTCGACGTCGTTGGCGACGGCACGTCAGAGGCTACCGCTGTGCTCAGCTCCCGGTCGGCTCCGCGGACGGGGCGATTGATTTCGGCGCCGCCAACGACGTGCTGCTCGGGGCGTCAGCTGCGCCGTTCACGCCCTTCGCAACGTCCGACCCGTTCGTCGGGGCCGGTGCCCGCAGCAGATGACGGACCGCGGAGATGCCGGCGCCGGCATTGCCGATGAGCGTCGACAGTGCCTCGGTCACACCATCGGCCCCGTTGAGCACGGTCATGTTGCTGATGCCCTGGAACGCGCCGGCCGCCGCGGTGACGATGGCCGGGTAGTTCTCGGCCAGCTGCTGGCCGATCACGGCGTCCTGGTTCTCGGCCAGCGCTTTGGCGCGGGCCTCGATCGACTTCGCCTCGGCGAGACCTTTGGCCTGGATCGCTTCGCCCTCGGCGAGACCGCGAGCCTTGGTGGCCGTCGCCTCAGCGATGCCGACACGCTCGGTGGCCCGCGCTTCGGCCTCGGCCGTGACGGTACGACGCTCCGCCTCGGCGCCGGCGGTGAGGCGCACCTTCTCGGCGTCGGCCGCAGCGGCGAGCTTCACGCGTTGCGCCTCGGCCTCGGCTTCCAGCTCCACGGTCTGCTTGCGCGCCTGGGCGGCGGCGATGTCCGCGTCACGGCGGGCGTTGGCGATGGTGACGGTCTGGTAGGCCTCGGCGTCCGCCGGCTTTCGGACCGTGGCCTGCAGCTGCTTTTCGGCGAGGTCGGCCTCCAGCTCGGCGGCGCGCGTCTTCTGCACGACCACGTTCTGGCGCGCCGCCGCCTCGGCCAACGGACCAGCCTGCTCGGCCTCGGCCGTCGCCTTGTCGACGTCGGCCTGGTACGCGGCCTGCTTGATCTGCGCATCGCGGCGGGCCTGCGCCTTCAGGGCTTCGGCCTCCTGCTCGCGCTGGGTCGCCTCGCGGTCGGCGTCGGCCTGGGCGATGCGGGCCTGGCTCGCGACGACGGCGGCGTGCGGGCGGGCGAGGTTCTGGATGTAGCCCGTCGGGTCATCGATCTCGTGGATCTGCAAGGAATCGATGATCAGGCCGAGCTTCTCCAGCTCGCTCGCGGAGGAGTCGCGCGTCTCGGAGGTGAGGCGCTCGCGGTCGCGGATCATCTCCTCGACGGTGAGCCCGCCGACGATGCTGCGCAGGTGCCCAGCGAACACGTTGTGCACGCGCGTCTCCATCTGGTCCTCCTGATCGAGGAAGCGGCGCGCGCCGTTGGCGATCGACGTGTGGTCGTCGCCGACCTTGAAGATCACCACGCCGCGCACGCCGACGGGGATGCCCTGACGGGTCACGCACTCCACCTGAAGCTCGGCCTCCTTCAGGTCGAGGTTCAGGCGGCGAACCACCTGCACGCCGGGCACGACGAGCACGCCCCGACCGACCACGATGCGGAACCCGAAGTCGGGCCCACCCGTGGCGCTCTGGTGATGGCGGCCCGACACGAGCAGCGCCTGGTTCGGCTCGGGCACCTTCCACATGGCGCGGAAGAAGGTGATGCCGATGGCCGACAACGCGACCACGGAACCGGCGATCACAATGCCAAGGTTCGCCACGTCGGACATGGCGACAATCCTGCTCATCTCGTCCTCCTCGGACTTCAAGTTGCTGAACGTCAGCGGGCAGGCCGGGCACGGTGCCCAGCGCGCGACTACATCGGTGTGACGACGACCGTGCGCGGCGGGAAGTACTCGACGACGACGACACGGGTACCCGTCGGAACGGGTGCGTCGACGTCGGCGGGTAGGGCGTAGTACGCCTGCCCGTCGATCATCACCTCGCCGCGTCGGGCACCGCCAGCGGGCACTGCGTCGGACACCCGACCGATCTTGCCTGTCAGGTCACCGGTCACAGCTGAACCATACGGCGGCGCCGGCCGGCGACGCCCGGCCGGCCGGCAGCATTTGCGGGTTCCTGACGCGGCGCGCCCCGGCGCGCGCCACGGGATACGACGCGTCAGGCGAGCGCGCCATAGGCCGCGTTGACGATGCCCATGCCGCGCTCGTCGCCGACGACGCCGGCCTCCATGCGGTTCATCATGTAGGCGACCGTCATGCGCGCATCCTGGTCGACGACGATGACCGATCCGCCCCAACCGCCCCAGTACGAGGCGTGCTCGTTCGGGCTCATCGGGGCGTCCGGGCTGGGGAACCCCGTAGCCGATGCCGAACCGCAGGGGTGCGCCGAGCACGAGGTCGACGCCGTTCGCCTGCTCCTCGAAGATGGCCCGACACCCGGCAGTCGAGAGGAACCGGCGGCCCCGCAGCTCCCCGCCCCAGACGTCGACGACCAGCTCGCCGTCGACGGTGACCGCGACCGACGCGCCGACATCGGCGCCCTTGTCGAGGCTGTTCGACAACGCATCGCCGAAGATCTCCGCCGATTGACGCCCGTTCGGCGAGCGGGCGAGTTCACTGATCACCTACGGTAAGGGGATGGATCGCTCCGGGTCCGCCTCACCTGCGCAACTGCGATGACCTCACGCTTCCGATTCTCCACCCCCGACAGCCGGGGTCCGAGCGACCCCTGGTTCCGCATCGGGTCCCTCGACGTGACCACCACCGTCTTCGTGGTGCTCCTCGGCGTCGTGGCCATGTTCCTCTGGGCGGCCAACCCGAGCATCATCGATCCGCTGCTGCTGCTGTCGGCGAAGGTCCGCCAGGGACAGGTCTGGCGCATCGTCACCTGGCCGGCGTACAACCCGCCCAGCCTCGGTGCCGTCATCTCGCTCGCCATCTTCTGGTGGTTCGGTCGCGACCTCGAGTCGCTCTTCGGACGGCAGCGCTTCGTGTGGTTCCTGCTGGCGATCACCGTCATCCCCGGCATCGTTGCGACCGGCCTGTCATTGGACCAGGGGTCCCTGCGGTTCATCGAGCTCGCGGTCTTCGTCGCCTTCGCCGCAGAACATCCGCTTGCGCGCTTCTTCTTCGGCATCCCTGCATGGGTGATAGCCGCCGTCATCGTCGGCATCGACATCCTCCAGATGCTCGGGCTCCGACAGGGTCGTCAGATCATCTTTCTGCTGGTCGTACTGCTCACCTCGCTGCTCGTGCTGCGCGCTTACGGGCACGGCGAGGCGATCGCCCGGGTCGTACCGCAGATCAAGCTGCCCGGACGCCGCGGGCAACCCTCGACGCGCCGTGGCGGCACCCGGCGTCGCCCGCGCGGCACGCCGGCGGCCGAACCGCGGCCGATCGTGGTGCAAGGTCCGTGGCAGCCGGCCTCGCCGGACGAGGTCGCCCGGCAGGCCCGCATCGACTCGTTGCTCGACAAGATCGCGGCCGCCGGGCTCGACAGCCTGACGAGCGACGAGCGCAAGTGGCTGAACGACGCCAGCAAGCGCAGCCGCGACGACCGTCGCTAGTAGTTCGACCGCACGCAAACGGTCCAGGCGCGCGTTGACGTCGCGTGAGTTCTAGGTCTTTCGCGACCAGATCCTTACTCTGGTGACCCAGAATGATCGCGTGACGAATTACTCGACCGACGCGCCGGCTTCCGGTCGCTCCCCCTCCCCCTCCGCCGCCGCCCTCGAGCGGGCCCTGTTCGAGGTCCGCAAGGTGGTGGTCGGCCAGGCCCGACCGCTCGAGCGCATGTTCGTGTGCCTGCTCGCCGGCGGCCACGCGCTCATGGAAGGGGTGCCCGGTCTGGCCAAGACGCTTGCCGTGTCGAGCCTCGCCCGGGCGTGCGGTGGCTCGTTCAACCGCATCCAGTTCACGCCCGACCTGCTGCCGGCGGATCTGCTCGGCACGCAGGTCTACGATCCGGCGAACTCGAGCTTCCGTCTGCACCGCGGGCCGCTCTTCCACAACGTGATCCTCGCCGACGAGATCAACCGCGCGCCGGCGAAGGTGCAGAGCGCGTTGCTCGAGGCAATGGAGGAGCGCCAGGTGACGCTGGCGGGAGAAACCCTGCGTCTGCCGGAGCCGTTCCTGGTGATGGCGACACAGAACCCGGTCGAGCAGGAGGGCGTCTACCCGCTTCCCGAGGCGCAAGTGGATCGCTTCATGTTGAAGCTGCGCGTCGACTATCCGTCGCACGACGAAGAGATCGAGATCGTGCGCAGCCGAACTGCGCCGCAGGACGTCGAGCAGCCCGAGGTCGCGATCAG
>JAYUAM010000541.1:0-1563 GCA_043741295.1 Acidimicrobiia bacterium | reverse complement strand
TGCCGGCGTCTAGGTCATCAGCGCCGGTGGCGAGCGAGAACACCACGTCGCCGTCGACCTGGAGGTGGACCGGTGAGATCGCCCGCGCCATGCCGTCGTGGCCGGCTCCGGCGAGCTTGTGGCACTCGGCCTTCGTGAGCGCCGCGCTCGTGGCGAGCACGACGAGCGTGGTGTTCCGCGCCGAGTTGCCCGTCGTGACCACTTCGGACGCGAAGAACTTCTCGGCCCGTCGCACATCGGCCCGCGACGGCGGGTGGAGACCTCGTCGCGCGACCGGCGGGAGGTGCACCGCGCCGAACAGCGTGCCGGTCGTGCGGTCGACGGTCGAGCCGGCGGCGTTCACCACCGCGAGCGCGGCGACCTGCACGCCGGACGGCAGCACGAGCGCGGCCGAACCGATGCCTCCCCGCAGTCCGCCCGCTCGGGCGCCGGCACCAGCCCCGAGCGAACCTGACGCGACGCTCCGTACCGACACCGTGTCAGCGGTGGCACTCGTCGGCGGTCGTCGAAGGGAACGACGTAGCGCGATCGTCGCCGCTCGGGCGCCGAACACGGCATCCGGGCGGTGGCCCAGGTGACCACCGCGCCCGAGATCGAAGATGACGGCGGCCGGCACTATCGGCACGACCGGTAAGTGGCGAGCGCCAGACGGGGAAGGGAACGGGGACGGGCCGACGGGATGGCCGATGCCGTGGGCTTCGAGCACCGTCATCACGCCGTCGGCGGCCGCCAGACCGTAGGCGCTCCCGCCGCTGAGGCAGACGGCGTCGACGTGGTCGATCATCATGCGCGGGTCGAGCAGGTCGGTCTCACGCGTGCCGGGCGCACCACCGCGCACATCGACCGAGCCGACGGTGCCCGGTGGCGGAACGATCACGGTGCACCCGGTGAGCCAGCCTCGACCGGTCTTCTGGTAGTGGCCGACGCCGACGCCGTAGATGGCTTCCAAGCCCTCGGCGCCGGTGGGCCACGAGCTGCCCCGGCCGGCGGAACCCGCCGCACGGGCGGTCACGACGCGGTGAAGCGCAGGGCCGCCTCGACGTACACCTCGGCGTGCATGGCGAGGTCCGAGAGCTCGACGTACTCGTCGACCTGATGGGCGATCCACTTTCCACCGGGCCCGTACACGACGCTTGGGACGCCGGTGCGGCTCGTCAGCACGGTCCCGTCGGTCGACCCCGGAACGCCCCCGAGACGCGCCGGTTGCCCGGTCACCGCCTCGTGTGAAGCGCACAGCGAGCTCACGAGGTGCGAGTCGATCGGCACGTCGATTGCCGGCCGATCGTCGATCACCGTAAGTTCCGCGTCGACCGCGAATGCGGCTCCGGCGTCGCCGGCCAGCGCCCGAATCGCTGCGACCAGGTCGTCGTGTCCGACGCCGGGAACCGTCCGAACGTCGAGCCAGACCGAGGCGCGAGCGGGGATGACGTTCATCTGGGTGTCCTGTCCGGCCTGGACGACGGTCGGCGTGATCCACGGTCGGCCGAGGTACCGATGTTCGCCATGGCCGTCCTGCAACTCACGCTCCAGCACCGCGGCGGTGGCGAGCAGCCGGCCGAGGGC
>JAYUAM010000540.1:0-1563 GCA_043741295.1 Acidimicrobiia bacterium | reverse complement strand
GCTCGCCGACCGCCTCGATCGAGTTCGCCGATCCGAGATCGGCGGACGCAGCGAGCAGAGCGACGCGGTTCCTCCGATCGTGGAGCGCGGTGACGATTGCCGTGATGTCGCCGAACGCCTCGTGAAAGGCGGCGACCTCGGCGAAGTTCGCCAGCCACAGGTCGGGTCGAGCGACGTCGAGCACGGCGTGGCCGACCTCGTGCGCTACAAGGTCGGTGCTCGCACCGGAGTCGACGTCGGTGCCGTCCGCCGATCGGTGCCAGAAGAAGAGACCATCTCGCTGGTAGAACGCGTTCAGGTCTTCGCCTGAATCCGGGTGCAACGGCAGTCGTCGTGGGTCGACGAGCAGTTCGTCTACCCACGACGTGATCGGGCGCCCGAGCACGGCCTCCCAGGCCTCCACGGCGAGCATCGCCGCCTGGCGCGACTGCCAGCGGAGAAAGCCCGGGGTGCCAACCGGGTAGAGCGCGGCGGGCTGGGTGCCGTCGACCACGAACCCCGCGGCCGCGGACGCTCGTTCGGGTCGGGGTGCGACCTTTCGGAGCGGCAGGTTCGCGGCGAGCGGATCGTTGGGGATGAAGTTGATGGTCACGTCACCCAGCCCGTTCCTGGATGTCAGGGCCGGAAGTCGCAGCCGGCGGAGATGAAGTCCATGGTGCGGGCCGCCGAGTTACCCGCGCCGAACGTGACACCGATCGAGATGCCGACGCCCCAGAGCACCTTCGGGGAGTGGGCGATACCGAACCGGGTGAACGGCTGTGAGCCGGACAGGTTCACCGCGTCGTGGGCGACGACGCGGACCTCGCCGTCGTACAGGTGCACGTCGCGGACCACGGCCGACGTGCCGCCGGTGGAGAAGCGCAGCATGCATGGACCGAACGTGCGCCGCACGTTGTTCTGGATGACCGGCGTCGGGATGGCGAAGTGGAACCAGTTGGTCGTGTTCGCCTTGCCGACGACGCGGGTGAAGAACCCGAAGCGACGGACCGATTCCAGCGACTCGGGCACCTCGATCTGCATCGACGTACCGTGCGTCCACGATGCCTCGGCGATGTCGTAGCCGCCGTAGATGCTCGTGATGCCGCTCACGTCGTCGCCGTGGAGCACGCGACGGGGTCCGCCGTAGAACGGCTGCATCACCGAGCCGACGACCGGCGAATGGTTCAGGCCGAGGGCGTGGCCGAACTCGTGCGTCGCCACCGTCGTCAGGTCGAACTGGCTCGCTCCGGTGGGGACGGCGATCGTCCAGGTCTCGGCGTCGTCGAAGTGGGTGTCACCCTGGATCGGCGTCGGCGTCGCCGGCGGGGTTCCGGGGAAGAACGCGTGGGCGAGGATGCCGCTGGCGCCGTCGAAGGGGTTGCCGTCACCGTGGTCGCCGGTCACGAACCGCAGGATGATCTGCGCCGAGCCGATTGGCCCCTCGCGAAACGTGAGCTTCGTCCACCCGGCCCACGTGCTGAAGGCCTGGTGCACGGCTTGACGGATCTGGTCCTGCGAGAGGTCGGCGGTGAACTCCGAGAACGCGTAGGTCAGGTCGGCGTTCTGCCACCGTCCGCCGGTGGC
>JAYUAM010000539.1:0-1568 GCA_043741295.1 Acidimicrobiia bacterium | reverse complement strand
GTCAGGTCCGCTTCACGATCCTGCCGGGCTCGATCAGCCAGAATCGTCACCTCGTCGACCGGGCGTCGGCCTAGTCGTCAGGGCTCGGCGCACGACTCCCCGGACTGGATCTTGTCAGCTCGTGAACCAGCACGCCGATCGGCGCGAGCGACACACGGGTGACGGCCCCGCGTTCGATGCGGTCGATGCCACCATCGCCGAAGCGGGTGTCGACGGTACGGGTCGGCGACGCCAGGGTCACGAGCTCGCCGGCCGTGGCCTTCGGCGACGACGGACCGGTCACCCAGCCGAGAACGTCGACGACGACGTCGCCCTGCGCGTACACCGAGATCGAGCCGTCGGCTCCCATCGGGACGATCGTCGTGTTCGACGCCGTCTCGCCGGCGACGGTGTTGAGGTTCGAGGCGAGCGGGCGGGGCGCGTCGCCGGGCCAGACGGTCCAGTATCCCGCCCTCGTGTTCGTGCCCGTGACGTTGACGACGACGGCTGACGCACCGCTGGCCGGCACCCCGGCCAGCCCGGCCACCGCCACCAGGGCCTGTGCTCCCGCGGCCAGGCCGGCGCCGGTCGCCCGGGTGTCGTACAGACGCGTCGGGGTCACCATCGTGACCCGACCCGCCGCGGTCGCCCGATCGGTCGCCACACCAGGGGCGAGCGGCGCCTCACCCGGGACCGAGCTCCACGTCCCGAGCAGGTCGACGACGAGGTTCGCAACGACCGAGGTGTAGAGCCGCACCTTGCCGTCGTCGCCCACCGGTACCACGGCGACGTTGGCCGTCACCCTGCCGGCCGTCTGGTTGAGGTTCGAGGCGAGCGGGCGGGCGACGCCGTCGGGATACGCGGTGACGAAGCCGGGCCCCGCCGAGTCGACCGCGGTCACGTTCAGCGCGGCGGCCGTGAGCGTCGAGCCTGGCGGTCGCGCCGGCACACCCGCGGCGTCGGCCACGGCAGCGACATCGACGACGACCTCGCCTCCCGACGGGACGAGCTGTCCACCGGTCGACGTAGCGGTGCGCGTGTCGAGCAGCCGGGTCGGCGACGTCGCCGTGAAGAGCGACGGCGCAGAGGCGGAGGGGGAAACCACCACGCTCGTGATCGTGCCGGCCACCGTCTGATCGCCGGTCCGGGGGGCGGCGAACACCGCGGCGACGCGGCGGGACAACGACTCGATCGCCGCGACACCCGCGTCCATCGTCGACCACTCGTTGCCGTAGACGGCGATCGTGTACTGACGGCCGTTGGCGAGTTGCACCATGCCGATGGAGTTCACGCGCCACAGTCCGCCAGGACCCCAGCTCGTGCCGTCGTTGAACAGCCAACCATTCTTCAGGAACACCGACGCGCCGGTGGGCGCACCGCCCGACACGCCCCACGCCTCCACGGGGTCGACCGACGACAGCAGCGACCTGGCATAGGCGACGCCGGCCGGGCCGAGCGCACCTCCGCCGATGAGCAGGGAGTGGAGCATCGCGAGCTGGTCGTCCGGCGTGGTGGCCGAGCCACCCCAGTCGTAGCTCGTGTTGTCGGTGGCGTTCAGCCCGAGTCGTCGTCCACCCGCCTGCAGCGCG
>JAYUAM010000538.1:0-9215 GCA_043741295.1 Acidimicrobiia bacterium | reverse complement strand
GGGGCCGGTGCGGGAGGTGACGACGCCGAGGTCGGTGAGCATCGTCGGACGGTCGCCGTCCGCGGCGACGAGGGCCAGCGTCGTTGTGGCACTGGCCCTCGTCGATGGTGGTCGGTCCCGCGGCCGACGTCCTGCTGGCTACGGATGGTTGCGGGGATCGTCCTCGGGATGGACGTAGGTCATCTGGAACGGACCGATGGCGTGCACCTGGACCTCGGTCGGCCCCTTCGCCTGGGCGAAGTGGTTGGCGTTCGCTGGCGCGGTGATGAAATCGCCGCGCTTGAGGGCGGGCAGGAAGGCGTGGCGGTCGAAGGTGTCGCCGAGGCCGACGAGGAACGTGCCCCGCAGAACGGTCACGTGCTCGTCCGTCGGATGCCAGTGCGGCGGGATGACGTAGCCGCTCGGGAAGCGCAGCCTGACGGTGAAGATCGCGCCGACGACGCTCGGGTCGCCCTGCAGGACGGCCATCTCGGCGCCCGGTGGGAAGACGTCGGGCGCCGGCCCGAACACGAGGTCGTTGCCGCGGTGGGCATGGTGCTCGTGTCCGGGGATGGCGAACGCGGCGGCCACCGTCGCCCGTGGCGTCGTCGACCCGGCGGCCGCCCACGCGCCGGTGGCCATCAGCGCGACGGCCAGGATGCCGACGGCGCGAGCCGCCCGACGGCCGGACCGCGACGGACCGGCGCTCATGCCCGACCGGCCTGCAGGTCCTTCACATCCTGCGTCGTGAGGCAGTGGCCGCCGATGCCCCAGTCGCCGCTGTCGACCTCTTCGATCGTGACCCAGGTGACCTGGCGCATCGACTCGCCCTCGATGCCGACCATGGTCTCGGTCAGCTTCCCGATCATCTCCTTCTTCTGGTCGGGGGAGAACACACCCTTGACGAGCTTCACGTTGACGAATGGCATTTCCTGCTCCTTGCGTAGTTGGTGCGGCCATCGTCGGACGGCCGGCTTGGCGTCCCGCGGTGTTCCGCTGGCGGCCGACCGACGTGCGCCTTGCAGCCGACTGCAAGCGCGTCGGTCATCATCTTGGGGTGGGTGTGATGGTGAGTCTGACGGTGCGGATCCTCGGCCCGGTCGTCGTCGACCGGTCGGCGGCGACGTGTCCGCTCGGCCCGAAGCCCCGCCTCGTGCTCGCCGTGCTCGCCGCGCACCGCGGGGCCGTGGTCTCGATCGATCGGCTGTGTGACGCCCTGTGGGGTGACCAGCAGCCCGCCTCCAGCCGGGCGACCCTGCAAAGCCACGTATCGAGGCTCCGTCGGGTCCTCGAACCGGAAGGCAGCGTGGTGGCCGTCGACCACGGCTACCGGCTGGAGCTTCCCGACGGCCGGCTCGATGTCGACCATTTCGCCCGGCTCGCCCAGCTCGGGCGGGACACACCCGACGCGGCCGACGCGGCGCGGCACTACCGGTCGGCCCTGGAATGGTGGCGCGGCCGAGCGTTCGGTGAGCTCGCCGACAGCGAGTGGCTCCGGGCCGAAGCCGTGCGGCTCGACGAGGTCCGCCTGACACTCACCGAAGCCTGGGTGGAGTGCCGCCTCGCGGCGGGCGGCGACCCGTCGCTGATCGGTGACCTCGAAGCGTTCACGACCGGGCATCCCTTGCGCGAGCGGTTCCAGCGCCAGCGGATGGTGGCGTTGTTCCGCGATGGTCGCCAGGCCGAGGCACTCCGCGGCGCCCGCCTGTTTTCCAGATACCTGCGCGAGGACATGGGCCTCGACCCGTCGTCCGCTTTCGCGACGGTCGAGCGCCAGATCCTGGCCAACGACCCGGCATTGCTCGTCGTACCAGCCGACGCGTACCACCGACCTCCGACGCGTCCGCTCGCCGACGACCCGACACGGCTCGTGGGCCGGGCGGGCGACCTCGCCCGCATCGCCGATGCCGTGCGGCGGTCGCCGCTCGTCACCCTCGTCGGACCGGGTGGCGTGGGCAAGACCCGTCTCGCGCGCCGCGTCGCGGTGACCGCATCCGACTTCGAGGAGGCGGCGGTGTTCGTGGAGCTGGCGGCGGTGACCGACCCGGCCACCGTCGCCGACGCCATCGCTACCGCACTCGATGTCCAGCCCCGCCAGCACCTCACGATCGAGGACGCACTGGTCGTGGCGTTGACCGAGCGCGAGATGCTCGTCGTGTTCGACAACTGCGAACACCTGCTGGACGTGCTCGTCCCGTTGGTCGATCGTCTGCGCCGGCACTGTCAGCGCGTCCACGTGCTGGCCACCTCGCGCGAACCGCTCGGGCTCCCGGGCGAGGTCGTGCTGCCCGTGACGCCGCTCGCCGTTGCTGATGTCGATGCCGACGACCCGGAGGAGATCGCGGCAGCCCATGCCGTGCAGCTTCTCGTCGACCGGGTGACCGCGGCGGTGCCGAGCTTCACCGTCACGGCGGCGAACGCCGGAGTTATCGGTGAGATCTGTCGTCGCCTCGACGGGTTGCCCCTGGCCGTCGAACTGGTTGCCGCCCGCTTCCGCTCCCTCGATCCCGAGACCATTTTGCAGCGGCTCGACGAGCCCTCGGGCATGCTCGGCGCCAGCATGCGCTCGCCCGACCCGCGGCATCGCACACTGCGTGACACCGTCGCCTGGTCCTTCGTTCTCCTGAGCCCGGACGAACGTGGGCTCTTCGCCCGGCTGTCGGCTTTTGCCGGCAGCTTCGACCTCGCCGCGGTGGAGTCCGTGTGCGCCGGGCGCGACATCGACCCCGTCGAGATCCTCGCCGCGCTCGTCGACAAGTCGATGGTCCAACGCGTGACCCCGGACGGCCATCGGTACCAACTTCTCGAAACCCTGCGCGAGTACGCCAGCGAACGGCTGGGTGGCGGTGCGGATGCTGGTGACGTCGCGGGTGCCGAAGATGCCCGGTGCGTCCACGACGCCCACGTGCGCTGGTACACGGCGCTCGCCGAGCGGGCGAGCGTCGGGTTGACGGGACCCGACGAAGCCGACTGGTCGCATCGCGTCGAGGAGGACTTCGACAACTTCCGCGCCGCCTTCGGTCGCGCCGTCCGCACGGGCAACGCCGATGCCGCGTTGCGGTTGGTGGCGGGCCTACGTGAGTTCGCGTTCCGACGGATCCGCTACGAGCTCACCGTGTGGGCGGCGGCTGCGCTCGAGATCCCCGGTGCGGCGTCGCATCCGACGTACGCCGTGGTGACGGCGATCGTGGGCTTCGGCCACTTCGTGCGCGGTGACGTGGTGACGAGCGTCGAGGTCGCTCTGCAAGCGCTCGATCGCCAGACCGAGGAGCACGACAGCAGCGGGCTGGCCGAGCGGGTGCTCGGCAACGCGCTCGGCTACCTCGGGCGCACCGGGGAAGCGATCGGCTGGATGGACCGTCAACTCGTGTCGGCGCGAGATGGCTCTCCGGCGAGGCTCGCGCACGGGCTGTACATGCGTTCGGTGGCCGAGACGAGCGTCGGACGAACGGTCCGCGGTGCGGCGCTCGCCGGTGAGGCCCAGGCCGCGGCGCGGGCGAGTGGCTCGCCGACCGCGCGCGCCCAGGCGGCGTACGCGCTCGGCATCGCCCTCGAAGGTACCGAGCCGGACGAGAGCCTCCGACTGCTCAGTGAGTCGGCCAGGCTCGGTGCCGGTGCCGGGAACCGTTGGATCGAGGCGTTCGCCCAGACCGAGGTGTGGTGGCTCAAGGCCCGCCACGGCGACGTCCTCACCGCGCTCCAGGGTGCCGGTCACGTCATCGACACCTGGTACCGGGGAGGTGACTGGCCCAACCTCCAGTTCTCGTTGCGGCGCGTCTTCGGGCTGTTCGTGCAACTCGGTGACCATCACGCGGCAGCCGTGCTCCATGGTGCGCTCGACGTGTCTGGCGCGATGTCGGCGCTTCCGTTCGAGCCGCGGTCTGCCGAAGACGTCGCCGCCGCCGCCGACAAGGTGCGCACCGGTCTCGGGAGCGAGGCCTTCGATGAGGCGATGGCGACAGGCGCGACGCTGTCGGCGGCCGCCACCGTCGCGTTCGTCCACGAGTGCATCGCAGCGCACGGCCGCTGAGCTCGTCGGTCATCCGGTCGGCGTGGCGAACGCCTCCTGATCGAACGTCGGGCGCGTGCTCGTGGCTTCGATGTCGACGTAGGCGGTGTCCCAACGGGCGATCACTCCGCTCGCCAGCGCGCAGTAGCGCTCGACGCCGGCGCCGACCGGCACGTCGACGCAGGTCGCCGGCTGCCCGCCGACCGTCGGCGTCGAGGCGGTGGGCGGACCCGAGCGGCGGGCGGCGGTGACGCGCAGCGCGCGGGCCGGGCTGTCGCGCCAGAAGCGGGCACCGATCCCGAGATCGCTGACGCGGGCATCGACGACGGTGTCCTCGCACGAGCGCGCCCTGAGGTCGCAGGTGCGCGGGCTCGTGTCGTCGAGCAGGAATCGCACGTTGCGCACGGTGACTGACGTGGCCAGCGGACCGTGGGCGACGGTGGCTCCGGCCGTGATCGCGCCGAGCTTGCGGTCGATGGTGTACTCCACCGTGAACGACGTGGCGAGGGGGCGTTCGAGCAGGTTGAGGACGGCGTCGACCGTCGGTTCCCCGGTGGTCGAGCCGGTCGCCCCGCCCGGCCGGGGCACGGTCCCCGCTGTACCAGCGGCGAGCGAGGAGCGCGGTCCCGAACAGGCGATGGTCACGCCGATGACGAGGGTGACGGTGACGGTGACGGCGAGCACGATGCTCCGGACCGACTGCACTGGCTCTCGGCGACGCCGCCCGGGGTCTGGCACCGTGCGATCGTACGGTCCGCGTCGCCCGGGGGCCCGACGCGCTCGGCTGGCCCGACGGCGACACGAGCGCGGCCCCGGCGCCGCGGTAGCGTTCGTCCAATGGCCGAGATCGTCGAGTTCGCAAGCAACGGTGGTACGGCGTCGGGCTACCTCGCCCGCCCGGCCGATGGTGCTGGCCCCGGGCTGCTGGTGATCCAGGAGTGGTGGGGCATCGACGACTCGCTGAAGGCGACGGCCGACCGGTTGGCCGCCGCCGGGTTCATGGCGCTCGTCCCCGACCTCTTCCACGGTGAGGTGGCGGGCCACGACGAGATGGACCGCGCCGCCCACCTGATGCAGTCGATGCCGGCGGACCGCGCCGGGCGCGACATGAGCGGCGCCGTCGACTTCCTAGTCGCCCACGACGATGTGACGGGCGACGGCGTCGGCGTCATCGGGTTCTGCATGGGCGGCATGCTCAGCCTGATCATCGCCGCCAACCGACCCGATCGGGTCACTGCCGTCGTGCCGTTCTACGGCTTCCCCCAGGGCGACACCGAGCCTGACTGGACGAAGCTGACGGCTGCCGTGCGCGGGCACATGGCCGAGCACGACGACTTCTTCGGCCCCGAGGCCGCACGCGCCCTGGAAGCCAAGCTGCAGGCGATGGGCAAGGATGTCGTGCTCACGGTGCACCCGGGCACGGGTCACGCGTTCATGGGTCCGCACAACGCCCTCGGCACGTTGAACGAGGAACTGGCCGCCGAGCTCTGGCCGGGCGTCTTCGCGTTCCTCCACGAACAGCTCGGCTGACCGGCCGGGTCCGGTCGCTCGGCTGTTCCTACTGTCATGTTCCGGCTCGACGCCGCCACGGTCCTGTTGCAATGGGCCGTGGGCGGTCTCGCCTTTCTGTGGGTCACGACGCGCCACCGTGAGGTCGGCCTCGGCTACGGCTGGTTGCTGCGCGGCGTGAACATCGTGCTCGCCGGCGGAGCGTTGGCCGCCGGTCTGCGCTACGGCACGGTGCCTGTACGCGAGGTCTCGTCGGCGCTCGTCGTGTTGGCCGCACTCGTTGCGTTCGCGGTGTCGATCGTCCGTCGGCGGACCGGCGTGGCCGGGCGTCAGCAGGATCACGACCGGCGGTCGGCGCGCGTCGCGGCGATGACGGGCATCGACCGCGACCTGTCCGATATCGCGGCGCCAGCCGGACCGGGGTTCGACGCGCTCGATGCTGCCGCGTCCGGCACCGGCGCCGCCCGCCGCGAGTTCCCTCCGTTGCTCGATGTCGTCGCCCCGCTCGTCGGGCTCGTCGGTCTCGTCGCCGCCGGTGTGGACGCCGCAGCGTCGCCCGGTGGGCGGTTGCTCGCCGTCGCCCGCATCGTCGCTGGTGCCGCGTTCCTGGGCGCGGTCACCGACGCCATGCTCCTCGGCCACTGGTACCTCGTACAGCCGGGCCTGCCCCGTCGCCTCCTCCTCGAACAGGTCAGGTGGCTGGCGATCGTGTGGCCCGTCGAGGTGGCGCTCTTGCTCGTGCCTACCGGCATGATCAGCGTGCTCGACGGGCGCATCGACGACGGGTGGAACGGGACGCTCGGCTGGTTCTGGGTGGCCTGCGCGGTCACGACGATCGCGCTGTGCGCAGTGACCAGGGCGGCGCTGCGCGAGCGCCAGTACTCGGCGGTGATGGCCGCCACCGGGCTGCTCTACCTGGCGATCCTCACCGCCTTCGGCACCGACCTCGTGGCCCGCGCCGTCCTCGCCGCGTGAGCCGCCGTCGCCGCCCGAGCGGGTGATGCGCAACGTGCGCTGCCGGGCGCGCGCTTTTCCGAACGGCCCGCATGGGCCCATACTGGACCCATGCCCAGACCTATCTGGACGGGGGCGATCAGCTTCGGGCTGGTCACCATCCCGGTCAAGCTCTACAACGCCGTGTCCAAGAAGTCGGTGTCGTTCAACCAGCTCGACGACCGGACCGGGAGCCGCATCAAGCTCAAAAAGGTGTCGGCCCTGGACGGTGCCGACGTGCCCGAAGAGCACATCGTCAAGGGCTACGAGATCGCCAAGGACCGTTACGTTCTCGTCGACCCGGAGGAACTCGAAGAGTTCATGCCGGTGGCCAACCGCCAGATCGACCTCGAGGAGTTCGTCGACCTCGTGGAGATCGACCCGCTCTACTTCGACAGCCCGTACTACCTGGCGCCCGACAAGGTGGCCAAGCCCTACCGCCTGCTCGCCGAGGCGATGGCGTCGGCCGGCAAGGTCGGCATCGCCCGCTTCGTCATGCGCAACAAGCAGTACGTCGCTGCCATTCGCGCTGTGGACGGCAACCTCGTGCTCTCGACGATGGTGTACGCCGACGAGGTGGTTGCACCTGCATCTATCGACGAGCTCGGCACGCTCGAGAGCGTGGAGGTGACCGACAAGGAACGCAAGATGGCCGAGGCGCTCGTCGAGTCTCTCGCCGCGCCATTCGAGCCTGACAAGTACCAGGACGCGTACCGCGAGCAGGTGCTCGATCTCATCGAGCGCAAGGCGGCTGGCGAGGAGCTGGAGGCTCCGGCGCCCGCGGCGGCGGCGCCGAAGGTGATCGACCTGATGGCCGCGCTCGAAGCGAGTGTGAAGGCGGCCAAGGAAGCGCGCGGGCGTCACCCGACGACCGCCGCCGCACCGGTCGCCATCGCATCGGCCCGCGGTCACGTGTCTGACAATAGGGCCGAGTCGGGCGATGCCGGGGCGGCGCCGAAGAAGGCGGCCAAGCCCCGCGCCCGCAAGTCGGCCTAGCCCGGACGGATCGCGCCGCGCATGGCCCCAGCGGGCACCGCCGTGGACGTCGGGGGGCGAACACTCACCCTCACGAACCTCGACAAGGTCCTGTACCCGGCGAACGACGAGCTGCCGGGCGGGTTCACCAAGGCCCAGGTGATCGACTACTACGCCCGGATCGCGCCGACGATGCTGCCCCACGTCGCCGGGCGGGCGCTGACGTTCCACCGCTTCCCGAACGGCGTCGATCAGAAGGGCTTCTTCGAGAAGAACTGCCCGAAGCACCGGCCCGACTGGGTGCCCGTGTCGGTGGGGCCCGGTTCGCCGCCGCCGCAGTCGTGCCGGCTGGAGGAAGCGGCCGCTCTCGTGTGGGCCGGCAACCAGGCGGCGATCGAGATCCACGCGCCGATGGCCTTGGCCGACGACCTCGCCGCGCCGCGCATGGTGGTGTTCGATCTCGACCCGGGCGCGCCGGCGGCGATGGCTGAATGTGCTCAAGTGGGTCTGGCGATCGCCGACGTGCTCGATGCCGTCGGGCTGCAGGCGTGGGCGAAGACGAGTGGCTCGAAGGGGCTGCAGCTGTACGTGCCCGTGAACGGCCCGCTGACCCACGAGCACGCCTCGGGCTTCGCGCTGGCCGTCGGCCAGGTGGTCGAGCGTCGGCTGCCGAAGCAGGTGGTGACGGTGATGACGAAGGCCGTGCGCGGTGGCAAGATCTTCATCGACTGGAGCCAGAACTCGTTCCACAAGACGACGATCGGGGTCTACTCGTTGCGGGCGCGTCCGCTGCCCACCGTCTCGACGCCGGTGACCTGGGACGAAGTGCAGGCCGCGGCCGACGGCGAGGCCGAACTGCGCTTCCGGGCCGCAGACGTGCTCGATCGGGTGGAGCGGCTCGGCGATCTCTTCGCGCCGACGCTCACCACCGTGCAGGTGCCGCCCGAGGCGAACGCCGGCTGAGTCCGGTGGCCCGGCTCAGCTCACGGCGCTGGCGTTGGCGCGGGACGCACGTAGGTGCCCTGGGCGACCGACACCGGCTTCTCGGTGCGGCCATCCATCCACAGCGTGACCGAGCCGACCATGTTGCGGCGACCGAAGGCGTGCAGCTCGGCGCGGGCGTAGAGCACCAGGCCGACGGCCGGGCGCAGGAACCGGATCGACAGCTCGGACGTGAGCGCCATCGGTTCCATCTGGCCGGCGGCGCCGAAAACGAGGTACCAGAGCACGGCGTCGGCGAGCGCGAACTGGGTCGGTCCGCTGACGAACCCACCGGGCCGGAGCTCGAGCGGTTGGACGAGATGCCGGGCGACGGCGTGCGTCGGGCCGACCTCGACGCACTCGTTGCCGGTGCCGGGGAACTCGCGCGTGACGAACTCGGTGACCGCCGCTGCCGTGATCACCGCGGGCTTGTCGCTGGCGGTCATCGGGGCGCGCCCGGCGCGACGAGTGCCCACGGTCGTTCACGTTCGACGAGCGCGGCGAGGTCGAGCAGCAGCGGCTCGGCGAAGTGGCGGGCGACGACCTGTAGCCCGATCGGAACGCCGTCGAGCGTGCCCGCAGGGATCGAGACTGCGGGGTTGCCGTGCAGGTTGGCCGGGAACGTGAGCAGTCCGTTGTTACGCCCGCCGGCGACGACGCCGCCGAACGTGTCGGGCAAGGGCCCTTCGGCGGCGAAGGCGATGTCGGGGTTCGAGGCGGTGATCACGAGATCGACCTCGGCGAAGATCGCCGCCATCCTGCGGTTGAG
>JAYUAM010000537.1:0-3982 GCA_043741295.1 Acidimicrobiia bacterium | reverse complement strand
GACCGGGCCGCGGACCGCCGCACGCGTCGAGCAGTCGCGACAGTGGCGTGCCCATCTCCACTTCGTGCACGCCGGGCGCGACGACGTCGCCCACGATGGTGGCGACGACCGTCCCCGGTGACTGGTCTGTTCCCATGCGGCGGAACCAGTCGGCGCCGTTGGCCATGATGTACGCGGCCGCCATGAGCGTCTCGACGTTGTTGACCACGGTCGGGTTTGAGCCCCCACGCGCGGAGACGGGCCGCGACCCGGCTTCCCATCCGACCGGCGAGTCGGTGGCGAACAGACCGAGCTCGTACGGCGGCAACAGTCGTGGCAGCGGGTCGCGGCCCTCGATCACTTCGAGCAGCGCCTTCTCCTCGCCGTACAGGTAGTCGTCGGGACCCTCGACGATGCTGACGGCGAGGTCCTGGAGCAGACCGCCCGCCGTGAGCTCGAGCGCCGCCCGTCGCAACGCCTCGACCTCACGGCGATAAGAGCGCTTGGTCGCGAGGTAGACGGTGCTCGCCCCGACGGCGAACGCGGCGATCGCTGCTCCCTCGATCAACCGGTAGGGGTCCCGGCGGATCAGCATCCGGTCCTTGAACGTCGCTGGTTCGCCCTCCGCCGCGTTGGCGACGACGTAGCGCGGCCCCGGTCCGCCGCTGCGCACCGACGCCCACTTTCGTCCGGTGGGGAACCCTGCACCACCCCGACCACGCAACCCCGAGGCGGTGACCTCGTCGATCGTGGCCTGTGGTCCGAGCGCCAACGCCCGCTCGAGGCCCCGACCACCACCGGCCGCCAGGTAGTGCTCGATCCGCTCGATCGGCGTCGCCGCCAGCAGGTAGCCGGCCCTGCCGACCGGCCCCGATGCAGTGGCGTGACCACCGTCGTTCGCCCCAGGCTCGCCCGCTTCCTCACCCGCTTCCTCACCCGGTCGCTCGCCCGGTCCAGGCCGATGATCGCCAACCGGCTCGATCACCGCGACCTCACCGTCGGCCAGCCACTCGGCAGGCGACATGCCGGTCTCGTCGTCGGGGTTGCGTGCTTCAGTCGTAACGACCACGCTACCGGCCCGGACGTGTATGCCTTCGCGGTTGGCGAGCGGCGCGTGATGGTCACTGAGAACTTCGCGGACTACGCCCGCATCGTCGAGCAATGGCGAGCGCGCGGCGAGGCCTGCGTCCCGGTGGTGTTCGTCGGCAAGTCCGCCCTGCGGCCGGGTGCGGCGCTGGCCCCGCACCTCGCTGAGCACCTCGATCGAATGGGCGGCCGAGAACCCGGAGCCGTACGAGGGCGTGCACTGGCCGTGATGGTCAACTCGGAGTGGGCTGGTGGACCGTGCGCCGGAGGTTGGCATTGCCGCGGATCAGGAACCTGACGTCATGGGCGACGCAGCACGAGATGAACTCGCTGAAGTCGATATCTCCGGGACGCCGCCAGTTCGACTGGGGCGGCGGTGCTCGCGGACCGCCGGGCGGCTCAACCGGCGACGGAATCGACCAGCGCGTGGGGTGCGGCGACGAGCGCGCGGACCGCGTCGTTGGCACCGAGGTCGCTCACCGCGGCCGAGGCTTCGTCGGCGAGGCGACGGGCGACCGCCCGGGCCTCGTTCACGCCCGGCCCGGCGCGCACGATGGCGAGCGCCTTGTCGAGCTCGGGGCCGCCGATCGGGGTTCCGAGCAGGTCGCGCAGCTCGCCCGACGCGTAGCCGCCCGCCTCCAACGTCGCGATCACGGGCAGTGTGTAGACACCCTCGACGATGTCGTGGCCGGCGGGCTTGCCCAGCTCCTGCTCGGTGGCGGTGAGATCGAGGATGTCGTCGACCACCTGGAACACCATGCCGTACCGAAGGCCGTACGTCGTGAGCGCGTCGACGCTCGCGCGCGGAAGCCCGGCCACGATGCCGCCGATGCGGGCGGCAGCGGCGAACAGCGATGCGGTCTTGCCTTCGATCGACGAAAGATAGGCGGCACGGTCGCGCCCAGCGTCGTACTGCGCCCGCAGCTCGCCGATCTGCCCTTCGACGAGCCGACCGATGGTGTGCCCGAGCAGCCCGGCCACCTCGGCACCCAGCGACGCGGCGATCTCGGACGCCCGGGCGAGCAGGAAATCGCCAGACAGGATCGCCCGATGGTTGCCCCAGCGGAAGTTCACCGACGGCACGCCGCGGCGCGTCTCGGCCTCGTCGATCACGTCGTCGTGGTAGAGCGAGCCGACCTGCACCAGTTCGACCGAGACGCCGCCCTGGATCACCTCGTCGCTCGCCGACTCCCGGCCGGTGAGGGCAGCGGCGACGGCGAGCACGGGTCGCAGTCGCTTGCCTCCGGCGTTGATCAGGTGCTGGGCGATCTCAGTCAGATAGTCGTCCGGCGTGCGGACAGCCTCGCGGAGCGCCGCCTCGACGCGTTCGAGGTCGGCCGCCATGCTCGGGAGGGCGAGCAACGGGGACGTGGGCCGGTTGGACACTGACCAAGAACGCTAGGCCAGCGCTCCGCGGCGTGACGAACCGTTCGCCCGAAGTCCGGTAGCCGTTGGACCGGTCCTGACGACCTGGCGACGACACCGGGCGCAACGCTGCGCCGTCCCGACGCGCCGTAGATCGCAGGCCACCGATACACTCAACCAATCCCATCATCGTCCCGCCCACGGGTCGCCCATCCGGTCCACGCGCCGGCTGTGCGGCTCCGACGTCGGAACTCCACAAGGGGCGGTACTCCGTGTTCGAACGCTTCACCGATAGGGCTCGCCGAGTCGTTGTCCTGGCGCAGGAAGAAGCGCGCCTGCTCAACCACAACTACATCGGCACGGAGCACATCCTGCTCGGCCTGATCCACGAGGGCGAGGGCGTCGCCGCCAAGGCGCTCGAGTCGCTCGGCATCAGCCTGGAAGCGGTCCGTCGCCAGGTCGAAGAGATCATCGGGCAGGGTGGCAGCTCGCCGTCCGGCCACATCCCGTTCACCCCGCGGGCCAAGAAGGTCCTTGAGCTCTCGCTGCGTGAGGCGCTGCAGCTCGGCCACAACTACATCGGCACCGAACACATCCTGCTCGGGTTGATCCGCGAGGGCGAGGGTGTGGCCGCCCAGGTCCTCGTCAAGCTCGGCGCCGATCTGTCCCGTGTTCGCCAGCAGGTCATCCAGCTGCTCTCCGGCTACGGCCAGGGCGGCAAGGAGCAGCCGGGCGGCGGTGGGGCCAACCCGGCCGCCGCGGCGCCGGCCGCCGCGGGCGACCAGCCCAGCGCGGGCTCGGCCGTGCTCGACCAGTTCGGGCGAAACCTCACGCAGCTCGCCCGGGAGAAGAAGCTCGACCCGGTCATCGGTCGCTTCCGCGAGATGGAGCGCGTGATGCAGGTCCTCTCGCGGCGTACGAAGAACAACCCGGTGCTCATCGGCGAGCCGGGCGTCGGCAAGACGGCCATCGTCGAGGGCCTCGCCCAGAAGATCGTCTCGAACGACGTGCCCGACACGCTGCGCAACAAGCAGCTCTACACGCTCGACCTCGGCGCCCTCGTCGCCGGCAGCCGCTACCGCGGTGATTTCGAGGAGCGCCTGAAGAAGGTGCTCAAGGAGATCAAGACCCGCGGCGACATCATCCTGTTCATCGACGAGATCCACACCCTCGTCGGGGCCGGCGCGGCCGAGGGCGCCATCGACGCGGCGTCGATCCTGAAGCCCATGCTCGCCCGTGGCGAGCTGCAGACCATCGGTGCCACCACGCTCGACGAGTACCGCAAGCACCTCGAGAAGGACGCCGCCCTCGAGCGCCGCTTCCAGCCCGTGAAGGTGGAGGAGCCCACCGTGGCCCACACCATCGAGATCCTCAAGGGCCTGCGCGACCGTTACGAGTCGCACCACCGGGTCACGATCACGGACCAGGCGCTCGTCGCCGCCGCCAACCTCGCCGACCGCTACATCTCCGACCGGCACCTGCCCGACAAGGCGATCGACCTCATCGACGAGGCCGGCAGCCGTCTGCGCATCAAGCGCATGCAGGCCCCGCC
>JAYUAM010000536.1:0-1572 GCA_043741295.1 Acidimicrobiia bacterium | reverse complement strand
ACTCGTCGAGCGAGGCGAGCTTGTCGTCGGCCATCGCCTGGCTGGTCTCGGGCAGCTTGAAGCTGAACAGGCCGCCGAACCCGCAGCACCGCTCGTCGGCCGACCACGCGGCCTGCGTGCACCCGGCCGCCGCCAGCGCGGCCTCGGGCGGCTCCTTCAACCGCAGCTCGCGCAGCATGTGGCACGAGTGGTGATACGCCACCGTCTCGGCGCGCGGTTCGAGCGGTGGGAGCCCGTGGCGGGCGAAGAACTCGGTCAGCTCCATCACGCGGCTGCCGAGCCGGCGGGCGCGATCGGCGCGTACGTGGTCGCCGACGACCTCGAACAGCTCGGGCCAGAAGATGCGCACCATCGTCGTGCACGAACCGGCCGGGGCGACGATGACCTCGACGTCGGCGGCGTCGAGCGCGTCGAGCGTCGTCGCTGCCACCGACGCGGCATCGGCGGCGAACCCGGAGTTCCACGCCGGTTGGGCGCAGCACGTCTGCCCGGATGGCACCGTGACCTCGTGGCCGGCTGCCCGGAGAAGGCGCACCGTCGCGGTGCCGACATCGGGCTCGAAGAGGTCGACGACACAGGTGACGAACAGTCCGACGCGCATCACGGCATTCTGCACCCCGGTACCGTGCGCCGTGTGATCGACGAACCCTCGCAAGCTGCCGCGATCGGCGTCGATGTCGCCGAGTGCGTGTTCTGCTCGATCGTCGCTGGGCGGCTGCCGGCGCACGAGGTGTGGCGCGACGACGTCGTGGTCGCCTTCCTCGACCGCAGCCCGGTCTTCGAGGGCCACGTGCTCGTCGTGCCGGTCGGCCACGTGGTCACGCTCGCCGATCTCCCCGTCAGCGCGGTCGGTCCGTTCTTCGAGCGCGTCCAGCGGATCACGGCAGTCGTGCCCGCCGCGCTCGGCGCCGACGGTACGTTCGTGGCGAACAACAACATCGTGAGCCAGAGCGTCGCCCACTTGCACGTGCACGTCGTACCGCGTCGCCGCAAGGACGGGCTGCGTGGGTTCTTCTGGCCGCGCCGTCGCTACGCCAGCGACATCGCGGCCGAGGAGACGGCCGCGATGATCCGCGTCGCGCTGACGCTCGATTCGCGTCAGTAGACGATGCGCATCGGCAGACCGAGCGCGTCACAACGGCCGTCGCCGAGCTCGACGTGCTCGCCGCGGGAAAAGCGTTCGGCACTCCAGAGGACGGCGAGGGCGTCGAGCACATCATCGGGCCGGGCACCGCGCGGCCGGGTGTCGACGGCGTCGCCGACCACGGCGCGTAGCGCCTCCGTCCGCTCGCCGATGCCCCCGGCCGTGTGCTTCGAGGCGAGCACCCGCCCGGTCAACGCGCGGAACGAGCACTCGGGGTGGATCTCGACCAACCGTGTGCAGGACGGCGCGACGAGGAGGCGGCGGGCGAGGGTGTCGACCTCGGTGATCTTCGGGAACAGGTGCCACGTCTGGCGGGGCACGCCCTTGCGGAATTGAGCGCGGGCGACCGTGTTGACCTGCTCATACGTGGTGCAGGCGAGCAGAGTCCGCGGGGGAGTGGGGAACACCGTCGAGCCGCGTGGCGAGAC
>JAYUAM010000535.1:0-1572 GCA_043741295.1 Acidimicrobiia bacterium | reverse complement strand
CGAGCCCGGTGGCTCGCTCGATCCGCGAACGGAACCACGGGAGTGCCTCGGGGTCCTCGGCCACGCCGGTGGCGCGCCGCAGCTCGGCGTCCGCGCCGGTCCAGACCCCGGCCACCGTGGGCAGGTCGTGGGTGGTGATCGTGCCGAGCGCCTCGACCGGCCAGGTCGACGGCGGGTCCTTCTCGAACCAGACCACGCGGCAGCCCATGAGGTGACGCTCACGCAGTTCGGCGCCGACGAAGGGCTCCACCGTGCCGAGGTCTTCGCCGATCACGTAGGCACCGGCCCTGGCCGCCTCCAGCGCGAGCAGATCGAGGAGGTCGCTGTGCGGGTAGCGGACGTAGGCGCCGGCGTCGGCCGGCTCGCCGGGCGGGATCCAGTACAGGCGGAAGAGGCCCATCACGTGGTCGATTCGCAGGCCCGAGAGGTGGGCGAGGTTGGCTCGGATCGCTTCGACGAACGGGCGGTAGCGGGCGGCGCGGAGCCTCCACGGCACGTACGGCGGCAGGCCCCAGTCCTGACCGGACGGGTTGAAGCCGTCGGGCGGCGCACCCACTCGGCAGTCGAGGGCAAGCAGGTCCTGATCGCACCACGCGTCGAAGCCGTCGGGCCGGAAGCCGACGGCGAGGTCGCCGATGAGCCCGACGCCGTGCCCGCTGGCGCGCGCCAGCTGGCCCTCGAGCACCCATTGGCACCACGCGTGGAACATGACGCGCTCGCCGATCTGGGCTACCACGGCCGCCACTTGTGCGCCGTCGGGTCGGCGCAGGCCGACGGGCCACGCCGGCCACCGCGGCCCGTACAGCTCGGCGAGCGCGCTGTAGGTGGCGAAGCGGTCGAGGTCCGCGCCCTGTGCGGCGCGCCAACCGTCGAACCCGGCCTTGGACTCGGCTCCCGCATCGGTGCTCCACGCCTCGAAGGCCTGCCCGAGTGAGGCGACCTTCAGGCGGACGGCTGCGTCGCGGTCGATCGTCGCGGTGGCGTTGAGTGCCCTCCCGGCGGCCACGGCCGGGCCGAGCGCGACGCCGAGCGCGGCGGCCCCCGGCGCGTCCTCCACGGCGATGGAGAGCAGGTTGCGGAAGCGCCGGCTTGACGCGTAGTACGGGCTCGGCTCCTGCGGAACAGTCGGCGTGTCGGCGTGCAGCGGGTTGAGCAGCAGCGCGCCGGCGCCGAGCCCGGCCGACCACCCGGCGAGCGCATCGAGGTCGCCGAGATCGCCGATGCCCCAGCTGCGCGCCGACCGCAGCGCGTACAGCTGAGCCGAGAGCCCCCACTGACGCACCGGCAACGTGCAACGCCCCGGCGTCACGACGAGCTGCGTCGTCGGGCCACCGTCCACCGGTTCGAGCTCGTGGTAGCCGTGCGGCAGATCGGACGGGAGCGCGTCGACCTCGCCGAGGTCGGTGCCGTCCTCGAGCAGTATGCGGCACGTGCCGTGGAGTGGCTCATGGAAGCCGGGTCGCACGAACCACATCGGCGTCTGCCACGGCGGCGGGGGACCGACGGGCGTGGCCCCCATCGCCCGGTGCAACAGCTGTCGGGTTGCGTCGGCGGTCGGTGTCCACCCGCCAG
>JAYUAM010000534.1:0-1572 GCA_043741295.1 Acidimicrobiia bacterium | reverse complement strand
GGTCGAGCACGAGGTTGTGTGGCCCCGGCTTGTCGGGGCTGCGGCGGTAGCACGGCGCTGCCTGCGGAGGTCCGAGGTCGACGAGTACGCCGGAGTCGGCGGCGGCTGCGGCCCATTGCAGCACGCCGTCGTTCGCGCCCGAGTACCCGAAGATCGGCCGGTTCATCAGCGAGAGCAGGTCGAAGTCCTCGGTCCTCGCCGATCGAACGGGGCCGACGTCGTCGGGTAGCTGGGACTGGAACAGGGCGATGAACCGGCTGATGCCCTCGACGTTCAGTTCGATGACGGCGTCTGCGAGATCGAGCCCCCACTGGGGGCGGGCGGTCGCGTAGTTGTCGATCTTCACCGCCAGGATCGGCCGCGCCGCGACCGCCGGGTCCGTCGCCTTGCCGGTGAGCGCGGCGATGTCGAGGAGCGCGGGGACGGGGTGGTACGGCGGCCAGGTGCGGGTTCCATCGGGGTTCGCGACGCGCCCGGTGTCGGTTGCAGTGCCGGCGCGGGTGTCGATTCTCCGGTTCGGGAACGAGCTGATGCCGGCGCCGGATACGCCGTTCACGTCGATGACCAGCGCGGCGGGTTGCGACGTCAGGAAGCACACGTCGCCCTGGTCGTCGGCTTGGACGACGAGCCGGTTCGACGCCACGGGCGCTACCGCGCCGTCGAAGTTCAGATCCGATCGCCCGATCGCGCCGGTGGCGTCTGTCGGAACTCCGTCGTCGCATCCGTACGCGGTGACGTAGCCGCGCGCTGTCGTGCGGTCGACGGTCAGCTGGCCGAGAACCGTCTTGCGACCGACGGCTTCGGGCATCGATACACGCGTCACCGATCCCGTCGCGACGCGCCCGGTCGACGTCGTGCGGGTGTCGGTCCGGCGATTCGGGAACGACGTCACGCCGACGTCGGCCACCCCGTTGACATCGACGATCATCGACAACGGCTGCTGCGTGTAGAGGCAGACATCGCCGGCGGCGTCGGCCTGCACGACCAACCGGTTCGAGGCGATGCGGGAAGCTCGGCCCGGGTAGTTCAGGTCCGATCGGTCGATGCGCGCTGAGGCATCGCGCGGAGGACCGTCGGCGCAAGCGAAGGCGGTCACGAACCCGGCCCTCGTCGCGTCGTCGACCGTCAGCTGCCCGACCACCGTTCGGCCACCGCGGGCGTCGGGCACGTTGATCCGCTCGATGCCTCCCGCTGCGATCAACGGACCGGACCGGGTGTCGGTTCGCCGGTTCGGGAACGAGTTCACCCCGGTATCGAAGGTGACCGCGTTGACGTCGACGATCAGCGCGGCGGGTGACGAGGTGAACAGGCACACGTCACCGTTGTCGTCGGCCTTCACGATGAGTCGGTTCGACGCCACGGGCGTGAGGTGGCCGTCGAAGTTCAGATCGGACCTCGTCGCCACCCCTGCCGCGTTCGTCGGCAGGCCGTCCGCGCAGGCGTACGCGGTCACGAAGCCCGCTCCGACCGCAGCGTCCACCGTCAGCTCACCGACCACCGTCTTGCCGCCTACCGCTTCGGGGACGTGCACGGGGAGCACCCCGCCAGCGGCGATCCGCCCCGCTGGCGCGC
>JAYUAM010000533.1:0-1576 GCA_043741295.1 Acidimicrobiia bacterium | reverse complement strand
TGTTCGAGATCAACGAGGCGTTCGCCGCCGTCGGCATCGCGTCGATGCGCGAGCTCGGCATCAGCGATGACATCGTCAACGTGAACGGCGGCGCCATCGCCCTCGGCCACCCGATCGGCATGAGCGGCAACCGCCTCGCCCTCACGCTGCTCCACGAGCTGCGCCGCCGCGGCGGCGGGCTGGGCGCCGCCGCCCTGTGCGGCGGCGGTGGTCAGGGCGACGCGATCGTGCTCCGCAGCCTCTGACGTCGCACGACCCAACCGTCGACGGGGCCCGACGTGGTCCGGGTCATGCGCTCACGCCCGTGTCGCCGATGCGTCGAGCGCGGCGTTGAGGTTGCCGCTGCGTAGGCCTTCCAGGTCGAGCGTGACGTAGCGGTAGCCAGCCCCGTGGACCGCCGCGACCACCGCCGCGCGATCGTCGAGCACTCGACCGAGCTCGGCTAGCGGCACTTCGAGACGGGCGACGTCGTCGTAGTGGCGCACCCGAAGCTCACCAAATCCCAGGCGGCGCAGCGCGGCCTCGGCCCGCTCGACCCTGCTGAGCACGCCGACCGACACCGCGGTCCCGTAGGGCAACCGAGACGCGAGACAGGCGGCGGCTGGCTTGTCCCACGTGCGTAGGCCGAGCCGCTCGCTCCACGCGCGCACGTCAGCCTTGGTGAACCCGGCGTCCACGAGCGGAAAGGCGGCGCCGCGCTCGGCGGCGGCGCGCTGGCCGGGCCGATGGTCGCCGAGGTCGTCGACGTTCACGCCGAGCACGACCGTGGCGCCCACCGGCGCGGCGTCCACCACCGGTTCGAGCGCGTCCATCAGCGCGCTCTTGCAGTGGAAGCACCGGTCGCCGTCGTTCACGCGGTAGGCGGCGTTCTCCATCTCGTCCGTCGCGACGGTCGACCAGCGCAGGCCCCACTCGGCGGCGAGCGCGCGACAATCGTCGAGCTCGTCACCGGCGAGCGAGGGCGACACCGCGGTGACGACGGAGCAGCCTTGCGGCCCCAACGTGTCGTGGGCGACCCACGCCAGCAACGCCGAATCAGCGCCGCCAGAGAAGGCGACGACCACCGGGGCCAGCTCGCGCAGGCGTGTCCGCAGGGCGTCGAGCGGATCAGGCATCGACGACCTCGAGACGGACACGCTTGTTGCCCTTGCCCTTGTTTTCGGTCTTCACAACCCGGATGCGTCCGACCTCGGCGGTCGAGCGCACGTGGGTGCCGCCGTCGGCCTGCTTGTCGAGGCCCACGATGTCGACCACGCGGATCTCGCTCACCGACTCGGGGATCATGTTCACCTTCGTGCGGATGAGGTCCTCGTCGGCCAGCGCCGCGCCACGGGGCAGGAACTCGACCACGATGGCGCGGTCGGCGGCCAGCTCGGCGTTCACGAGCGCCTCGATGCGCAGCCCGAAGCCCTCGGGCAACGGGTCGAACTCGAAGTCCATGCGGGCGGCCAGCGGTTCCATGTTCCCGCCGGTCACGGGCACCCGCCACTCGTTCCAGATGACGCCGCACAGCACGTGCAGGGCTGTGTGCGTGCGCATCAGACCGTGCCGTCGCTCCCAGTCGACCGCGCCGTGC
>JAYUAM010000532.1:0-1577 GCA_043741295.1 Acidimicrobiia bacterium | reverse complement strand
CGCGTCGCGGTCCGCGGCCACGCGGAGGTACACGGCGAACTCGTCGCCGCCGAGGCGCGCGATCGCGTGACCGTGGCGAACGGCGCTGGCGAGACGTCTTGCCGTCTCTACGAGCACGAGGTCCCCGTGGTGGTGACCGAGGGAGTCGTTCACGTCCTTGAACCGGTCGAGGTCGACCATCAGCACCGCCGCCCGATGTCCGCCGCGGGTCGCGACGGCGATCCCCTCCGCAATCTGCTCCTGGAGCTGGGCCCGGTTGGCGAGACCGGTCAGCCGGTCGGTCAGTGCCGCGCTACGCAACCGCCGTTGGCTCGCCCGGAAGCTCGACAACGCGAATCCGAGCACCGACACCCCGGCCAGCAGGATCAGCGCCGGAGCCCAGCCGATCCCGTCGATCGGCGACAGCTCGTCAGCGGGCGCCCTGGCCACGACGAGCCAGTCGTTGGCGTTGCCGGGCGACGTATCGATGCGGCGGTACGCGAGCCGTTCTCCGCGCAGTGTCGTGATGCCGGCGGCGCTGCCGTGTGCGAGCTCGGCGTAGACGCGATCGCCACGCTGCGTCAGGGCTCCGCCGACGGTGAGGGCGCGCCGGGCATCCAGGACCATGACGCCGGTCTGGGAATCGACCACCACCGCGTCGCCCGTACCCTCATTGGCCAGTGCCGCGCGGAAGCTGTCGAGCGACACCTCGAAGTGGAGCAGCGCGTTCTGGTCGGCGAGGGGAAGGCGCGTCGAGCTCGAGACCACCCATTCGTGCGTATCGGGCGACACGTACGGCGCCGCCTGGTAGACGTCGCCGGGGGCCAACGAGAGGGTGGGGGTGAAGAACACGTTGCCGCTCTCGTTCGCCGAGAGCTCGCTCGCGAGCGCGACGTGGGCACCGACGACGCGGGCGTTCTCGGGGCCCGAGCCGTGGATGAAGCACACCTCGCTCAGGACCTGGCTCGGGTACAGCGACTCGAGATAGGCGAGCGCTGCCTGCACTCTCGCCATCGTCGCGCCGCCGGCGGCCACTTTCTCCTCGCGGGTGCCCGGAGCGTCATAGAAGTCGACGAACGCCGGGTTCTGGGCGGACAGCAGCAGCACGGTACGGGCGCGCTCGAAGTAGTTCGCGAGCAACTGGCCCTTCTCGACCGCCTGCGCCGAGAGCTCGCGGTCCCGATCGGCATTGTGCCGGTTCCGGGTTCCGGCGACCGCCAACCCCACGCTCGCCGCCGACAAGCCCACTCCGGCGATCAGCAGACCGACGCGATGCAGTCGCATGACCCTCAGCGCCCGATCGGGCGAGACGTCGAGATCGGCGTAGCGGCCACGAGCCTCAGGATCGGCGAACTCGTTGCGGTCTCAACCGAGCGCGACATTCATATGAACGAATCCAGACGGTTGTCGAGGCGGCCCTGTTGCTTGCGCCGGTACATGTCGAGGTCGGCCCGATGGAGCACCGTGGCGGCGTCCTCGCCCGGCTCGAGCCACGCCACGCCGATGCTGGCGGTGACTCGACCGCCGAGAAGGGCAACCTGCGCCTGCAGCCGGGCGCCGCGGGCTTCGAGATCGCTCGGGCTCGGCGTGGTCGCCCG
>JAYUAM010000531.1:0-1580 GCA_043741295.1 Acidimicrobiia bacterium | reverse complement strand
TCGAGTCGGCGAAGTCGGCCGCCTACTACGGGATGTGGTGCGCCTCGGAGATGAACGACGAGCTGCCTTCGGTGGCGAGCCTGGCGAAGGCCTACTGCTCGGAGGCGTACTTCCATGCCACCGCCGAGAACATCCAGATCCACGGCGGCATCGGGTTCACGTGGGAGCACCCGGCGCACCTGTACTTCAAGCGGGCGAAGTCATCCGAGCTGCTCTTCGGCGACCCCACGTACCACCGCGAGCTGCTCGCCCAGCGCATCGGCATCTGATCGGCTGACCGGCTGGCCGGGGCGCAGCGGCGCGGCCGACGCGGGGCGAGGCGAGCGGCCCGGTCATTCGCACAGCGTGAACGGCGCGGCTGACCGGAGGTCGGCGTACCAGGTCGCCGGTCCGTCGTCGAGTGGCCGGGACAGCCGCATCGGCTGACCCGCTTCGACGGTCGTCGTGACCGTCTCGCCGAAGAGATCGGCGAGACGGCGCAGGCGCAGCTCCACCGGCGCGCCCGACGCGACGATGACGAGGCCCGGCCGGTCGGCGAGGGTCAGGAGCGTCTCGACGGTCGCGGGGCGGCACGCCGCCGACGGTGGCACGGCGACGAGGTACGGCGCCGCCAGCTCCAGGCTTACGCGGTCGGCGGCGGCGCGAGCGTCGGGCCCGGCGCGCCTCACGGCGTCGGCTGTGTAGGCGGGCGATCCGAACTCGTGCACCGTTGCGAGGTATGACCCGGCGAAGATCGGTGGCGCGTTGACCTCGTCGGGCCGGTACTTGGCTGGAGGATCATGCGCCCATTCGAGTGCGCGGAGCTCGGCGGCGACGATGTCGTCGCGTTCGTGCAGGCTCGCCGAGCCGATCTCGAGCGGGTGCCGATTGGCGCGCACGGCCACGAGGGCGAGCACGACGAGCGTGATGGTCCAGCGCCGCGCCGGGCCACGCTGACGAGTTGTCCCCGGTGGGGCCGTCGGGAAGAGCTCGACGCCGAGCACGACGAGCAGCACCGCGCCGAGGTAGGCGTAGCGGCTGCCGTAGGGCTGCTGCAGGTCGGCGCGGGCGTAGGTGGTGAGCAGCCAGTTGAGGCCGAGCGCCGTGAGGATGCCGGCCGTGCCCGGCGACACCGACCGGCGGCGGGTCAGCGTCACGAGCACGATGGCGGCGGCGAAGCCGATCGCCGTGCGCCCCCAGTCGAGGTTGCGGCCGGCCAGTGCCGCGATGGCGCTGCCGGCCAGGTCGCGCACGTACGAACCGGTCCAGCGGAGGTTGCGGAGGTGACCCTGACTCTCGCCGAAACCCAGCCACCATGCGCCGTAGAGGACGGTCGGCGGGATGGCCACCCACACCCGGCGGCGGTCGGCGGGCGACCAGGCGAGGCGCACGACGACGCCGGCGGTGAGCGCGATCGCCGGTCCCGACGAGGCGACCGAGAGGCACAGCGCGACGGCGGCAGCGATGTCGGAACGACGGGTGCGATGGTCGAGCAGCAGCCAGGCCACGAGCCCGAACAGCAGGCTGCCCATCATGCCGATCTGGAACGGCCAGAGGATGTTCTCCCAGCCGGTGCCGAGGAAGAGCACGACGGCGCCGAG
>JAYUAM010000530.1:0-4005 GCA_043741295.1 Acidimicrobiia bacterium | reverse complement strand
CCGCTCGGACCGCAGATCCCAGCGTGACGCTCCTCACGAGCGATGTCAATAGCGCACGATTCAATAGGACGCTAACGATCTCAGACCACCGGCGCTGCGCGGATGGGCTGACGTCCGCCGATCTCAGTCCAACGGGCGGATGACCAGGCCGGTGCGGGGTTTGGGGGCGAAGAAGGTGGACTTCGGGGGCATGAGCGCGCCTTCGGTGGCGGTGCGGCGGATCTCGGCGATCGGGACGGGGCGCAGGAGCACGCCCCACTGGGCCTCGCCGGCGGCGAGCGCGGCGAGCACGTGGTCGACACCGTGCTGGTAGCGCTTCTCGTGGGCCACGCCGTCGAGCGCAGCCTCGAGGCGGAGTGAATCGAGGTCGCGAAGGCCGCCGAACGCACCGGCGCGGGGGGCGAGGAAGGTTCCGTGGCCATCGGGGGCGACGAGGCACAGGCATCGGTGGTGCACGACGGCGGCGGCGAAGGAGGCGTCGACAGGGCCGGCCGGTTCGAGCGTGAACGAGCGCGCCAGGTGGGCGGGCAGGTCGACCGTGGCCGGGATGCCCGACACCAGCCGGTGGATCGCCTGGACGAACAGCGCGTCGGGCGCGAGCTCGATGACGTACATCATCGTGAGGTCGTACGCGCCACCGGCCCCGGGGTGGGCGGCGCGCTGCTCGCTCTGGTACGTGCGGGCGATGTCGTAGCGATGATGGCCGTCGGCGATCAGCACCGGGGCCGACCCGATGGTCGAGCGGATCCGGGCGATGGCTGCGGCGTCGAGCACGCGCGCCACCTCGTGGTGCACGCCGTCGTCGTCGGTGAACGCGCCGACGACGGTGGCCGGAAGGGCGAGTAGCGGCGCGAAGCCCTCGGCCATCGACAGGCCCCACACCGACGACAGGTTCGTCTCGGTGGCGCGGGTGAGATCGAGCCGGTCGGTCTTCGCCTTGGGCGTCGTCTGCTCGTGGGGGAGCACGTCGCCGGTCTCGCCGCGCGGCACGACATCGATGGCGCCGACGAAGCCGACGGTCGCGCGCGGCGCCCCGGTCTCGTCGGCGAACCGCATCGTGTGACGGTAGAACGACGCCTGCCCGTCGCGCACGAGGGTGCCGTCGGCGAGCCAGCGCCGATAGACGTCGCCGGCCATCGCATAGCGGCGGTCGCCATCGCTCTCGAGCGGCACGTCGACGTGGACGATGTTGTCCCGATGACGGGCCCCAAGTGCGGCGCGATCGGCCGGTGACAGCACGTCGTACGGCGGCGCAGTGACGTCGACGAGGGGCAGTTGCTCGGCGTAACGGACGCCCGTGAACGGTTCGAATCGAGGCACCGCTCCAGGCTGGCACACCGGCCGCTCGACGGCGACCGAGGGTGCGGCCGCCAGTCGGAGTGGTGGCCGACGCGTCATCGACTGCCAGGATCGGACGCCGTGACCACCCCGACCCCTGCTGCGCCCGTTCGGTACCCGATCATCTGCGATCTCGACGGGGTGATTTGGCTGGCCGACGACCCGATCCCGGGCTCGGCCGATGCCGTCGCCCGCCTGCGCGCTGCTGGGCACCGGGTCCTGTTCGTCACGAACTTCTCGTTCGGTCTGCCGAGCGAGATCGAGGAGAAGCTCGCCACCCACGGGATCGAGGCCGTCGGCGACGTTGTGACGAGCGCCCAGGCGGCCGTCGCGCTGGTGCGTGCCGGCGAGCGCGTGCAGGTGTGCGCCGGGCCCGGCGTGCGGTCCGAGGTCGAACGGCGCGGGGCGATCGTCGTCGACCGCGAGGGGCCGGCCGACGCGGTGATCGTCGGCTTCCACCGCACGTTCGACTACGACGCCATGCGTTGCGCGGCAACGGCGGTGCGTCGCGGCGCGCGACTCATCGGCACGAACGACGACGCGACCTATCCGACGCCCGACGGCCCGATACCGGGCGGCGGGGCGATCCTCGCCTCGGTCGCGACCGGCGCCGGCGTGCAGCCGACGGTCGCCGGCAAGCCGTACGCGCCGATGGCCGATCTCGTGCGCGAGCTCCTCGGCTCCCTGCCACCCAGCACGATCATGGTCGGTGACCGTCCCGATACCGACGGACGCTTCGCACGAACGCTCGGCTGCCGATTCGGCCTCGTCCACACCGGCGTCAGCCGACCGGGTGAGCGCGTCGATCCGGCGCCCGAGCTGGAAGCCCCCGACCTCACGGCCCTGGCCGATTTGGTGCTCGCCGAACGCTGACAGCTCGGGTGGTGCACTGTCAGCATCCGACCCAGAGGGCCGAAGGTTGACTCGATTCCTGCGACTATCGCAGGCAGGCCGTCAACGTTCGGGCGAACCGCCGCGGCGGCGTCGTGCTCGGCGGGCGCTGCGCTCTCAGGCGAGGCCGGACGGCGGGGGCCAGGCGTTCGGGTTGGGTAGGGGTGCGCTGCGCCGCACGAGCAGGCCGACGAGCACGCCGAACAGGAACCCGGTGACGTGGGCGACCCACGCCACCTGTGAACTCGGCCCGGTGAAGAACTGGAGCACGAACCAACCGATGAGCACGAGCCATGCAGGCAGTCGCAGGGGAAGGATCGCCAGCAGCGTGAGCACCCGCGCCCGGGGGAACCACACGAGGTAGGCGCCCATCACCCCGGCGATGGCGCCGGACGCGCCGAGCAGCGGCGCCGTCGACGACCAGTTGACGACCGAGTACCCGAGCGCCGCCACGACACCGGCGGCGAGGTAGAAGAGGAGGTGGCGCACGCGCCCGAGACGATCCTCCACGTTGTTCCCGAAGATCCACAGGAACAGCACGTTGCCGAGCAGGTGGGCGATCGAGCCGTGCAGGAACATCGACTCGAGCAGCGTGAGGTAGATCCGCTTGTGGGGAGCGATGGGGAGGGCGGCGTCGGGCTGGCCGCAGGCGCGGGCGACGACCTGGCACGGCGTCACGGGCTTGGCGGTGTGGATCTCCACGGGAATTGCGGCGTGGCGATAGTCGAACAGGACGTCGGCCGACGTCGACGAAGCGGGCGACGGTTGCACGAAGAAGTACACGATGGCGCAGGCGACGATGAGGGCGACGGTGACGATTGCCGGACGCCGCGTCGGGTTGTCGTCGTGGAGGGGAAGCACGGCCGGACGATAGAACACCCGTTCGCGGGCAACGGCGGTCGCCGCCGTCCGCACCGACGTCGGCGAGGCAGCGGCGGCAGATCGGCGTCGGACGCGCTCGTCGGGCGAACGAGCCGGTATCGTTCCCGACGTGTCAGACAACGATCTTTTCAAACGCCTCGTCGATGCCGGGGTCGCGTTCACCGAGATGTCCCGTCAACGGGCCGAGCAGATCGTCGGCGACCTCTCGCAGCGCGGCGAGGCGTCGATGGAGGAGATGCAGGCCTCGGTCGAGCATCTCGTCGAGCGCAGCCGCGTCTCGACCGAGCGGCTCATCGCGATGGTGCGCGACGAGGTGATCGCGCAACTGCGCAGCCTTGGGCTCGTGCCGCCTGCAGGTACCGCGCCCGTCGTTGCCACCGTCGTCGACACAGCTCCGGCGAAGCAGGCCGCCGCCAGGAAGGCTCCGGCAAAGAAGGCCGCCGCCCGGAAGGCGCCGGCGACGGAGGCGGCCCCGAGAACGGCCGCCGCCAGGAAGGCTCCGGCCAGGAAGGCCGCCGCCCGGAAGGCGCCGGCGACGAAGGCGGCCCCGAGGAAGGCCGCCACCACGACGGCAGCCCCGAGGAAGGCGCCGGCCAAGAGGGCCGCCACCAGGACGGCAGCCCCGAGGAAGGCGCCGGCCAGAAGGGCCGCGACCTCGCGCTGAGCGGTGGCGCCTCGTCGCCGGCTCGACGCCGAGCTCGTTCGTCGGGGCCTCGTGTCCAGCCGCACCGGGGCCCACACGGCGATCGAGGCCGGGCAGGTCACGGTCGGCGGGGCGCCAGCGGTGAAGGCGAGTCGACTCGTGGCTCCGGACGAGGCCGTCGAACTGCTCAGACCCGCTCGTCGGTACGTGAGCCGCGGTGGTGACAAGCTGGCGGCCGCACTCGACCAGTT
>JAYUAM010000529.1:0-9259 GCA_043741295.1 Acidimicrobiia bacterium | reverse complement strand
CGTCGGTCGTGGCCGAGCTCGGCCCGGTGGAGCACGTTCCGGTCGACGCCGCGGCGCGGGCGCTGTCGTGGGCCTCGATCGCCACGACGCGTGCCGTCGCCCGTCAGGCCTTCGCCACCGCCGAACGCATCGCCGTCGACGCGTTGACGCTCGTCGGCCAGTGCGACGAGCCGCCCGCGCACGCCGGCGCCGCCCATGGCGCGGTCGTGCACGCGTTGCTGCTCGACCTTGCCGAGGCCCGCATCGGGCTGCGCGACTTCGACGGCGCGCGCGCGGACCTTGAGTCGGTGCTCGACCCGGACGCCGCGGCGACGGCCGTCATGCTCGCCCAGGCGCACCGGTTGCTCGGCGTCCTGGAATATCAGGCCGGCCGGCCGGCCGAGGCCGAGGTTGCGTTGGCGGCGGCGATCGCCCGATTCCGGGCCGTCGGGGACGACGCCGGGCTCGCCCTCGCGCTGCGCTCGTGCGGTCTCGTCTACATCTTCGCCGGCCGGTTCGCCGATGCCGACGCTGCGCTCGCCGAAGCGCAGGAGCTGTACATCGCCAGCGGCGACGCACGTGGGCTCGCCTGGGTGAACCAGCACCGGGCCTGGACCTCGTTCGTCGGCGGCGATGTCGACGGTGCCGACTCGCGGCTCGACGAGGCCGAGGCGAGCTTCGCCGCACTCGGTGACCCGAACGGAGGGTCGTGGGTGCTCGGGCTGCGCGGGTTCATCCGGTTCGGTCAGGGCCGCCTCGACGAGGCCGAGGCGCTGGCCGTCGCCAACCTGCGCGGCGCCGAGGAGCACGGCGAGACCTGGGCGGCGGCGATGATGCGCGTGCTGCTCGCCGGCCTGCGGTTGTGGTCGGGACGAGTGAGCGCCGCCCGCGAACTGGCCGACGAGGCGCGGACCGGTTTCCGGTCGATCCGTGATCGCTACGGCGAAGCCCAGGCGCTCGGAACGCTCGTGCGGGCCGAGATCGCCGGTGGCCGTCCGTCCGATGCGTTGCGCGAGCTCGAGCGGTTGATCTCGGGCGCCGATACCGAGCCGCGGCGGGCATGGGCGGCGCTCGTCGGCGCCGGGGCCTTCGTGCACCTCGGGGAAGGGCACCGGGCGGCGACCCAGGTGGAGCAGGCGCTCGAGCTTTCGGATCTCGCCCGCACCGCGGTGGCCGGGTTGTCGGTGGTCGAGCTGTGGACGGCGCTGACCATCGCCCGGCTGCAGATCGCCGATGTCGACGGCGCGCTCGCCGCCGCCGACGAGGCGTTGGCGGTCGGGGCCGACGCGCCGTACGCGGCGGCAGCGGTCGCCGCGGCCTACGCCGCCGCCGGCCGGCGGGCCGAGGCCGTCGCCGAGGCGGAGCGCAGCCTCGCTCACCCGGCGGCGTCCTACCTCGACCAGGCCCTCGCCGCGGTCACGCTCGCGCTGGCCGGCGATGGCGACACGTCGGACCGGGCCCGCGTCGTGCTCGCCGAGGTGGCGCGGGGCACGGAGGACACCCTGGTAGCGCGCCTGGCGGCGGCCGTCGAGGCGCGCCTGCGTTGCCCGGGCGATGCCGCGGACAGCATCGACGCGGGGGCCGATACCAGCGAGGACCGCGACATCGCGGGCACCGAGCGGGCGCCGTCGGGTCCGCTCCCCGAGGGTTGGGCCCGGGCTCTCACGGTGATCGCCGAGGGGGCCCGGTCGGGCGAACCCTCGAGCGCAGCGACCGCCTGACGGCGGAGGCGCCCGTCAGGCAGCGCAGCGGGGTGTTCTCGATCGGAGCCGGGAGGCAGCAGCGCCCCGCCAGCGTCGTGCTGACGGGGCGCCGGCTTTCGGCTCATCGTTGATCGGCGGGGGCGCCGTCGAGTTGAGGGCCGCAGCGACGACCTCGGTCAGCGACCGGGTTGGGGCACCACCCGCAGGTACGGCTTCACGGTTTTCCAGCCGTTCGGGAACTTCGCCTTGGCGTCCTCGTCACTGACGGCGGCTCCGATGATCACGTCCTGGCCGTCGGTCCAGTTCACCGGGGTGGCGACGGAGAACTTGGCGGTGAGCTGGAGCGAATCGATCACGCGGAGGATCTCGTCGAAGTTCCGCCCGGTCGACGCGGGGTAGGTGATCGTGAGCTTCACCTTCTTGTCCGGCCCGATGACGAACACGGAGCGCACCGTGAGGGTGTCGTTGGCGTTCGGGTGGATCATGTCGTAGAGGTTCGACACCTTGCGGTCGGCGTCGCCGATCATCGGGAAGTTGACGGCGGTGCCCTGGGTCTCCTCGATGTCGGACTCCCACCTCACGTGCGAGTCGACGGGGTCGACCGACAGGCCGATGACCTTCACGTTGCGCTTGTCGAACTCGGGCTTGATCCGTGCGACGTAGCCGAGCTCGGTCGTGCAGACCGGCGTGAAGTCCTTCGGGTGGCTGAACAGCACGCCCCAGCTCTCACCGAGCCAGTCGTGGAAGCTGATGCTCCCCTGCGTCGTGTCGGCGGTGAAGTCGGGGGCGACATCGCCCAGACGGATGGCCATCGTGTCTCCTTGTCATGTCCCACCGACCGGGAGGTGCCGGACGGGGGTGGCTCGGCCCGACCGTGTGCGGTGGGTGGAGCGAGGGTGCCCGACCAGCGTAGCGGCAGGGCCTCGGAATCTCGACAAGATGACTCGGGATTCCCCCCATCGGCCGCGTTCGCCTCGGATAAATATCCTTAGGCTTTTCTTGGGAAGGGCTTGCCTAACACAACCCCAAGCGTTAAGGTGCCTACTGCAAGCGTTCGAGAGCACGCTGCGGGCGAGACACAACCACAAGGCGAGAGAAGGCGGACACAATGGGGCGGATCCAGGCGGTTGACGAGTACCTGCCGTTGGTGGAGCAGATTGTCGTACAGGTTGCGGTGAACTTCCCGAGGCACGTGGACCGCGGCGAGCTGGTGCGGGCCGGCGTGCTCGGTCTGGTCGAGGCGGCCCACCGCTACGACGATTCCCGGGGCGTGCCGTTCGACCGCTTCGCCGCCCTGCGCATCCGAGGCGCGATCCTCGACGCTGTGCGGTCGGCCGACTGGGCGCCGCGGTCGGTACGGGCGATGTCCCGCCGGATCGACGCCGCCGAGCAGGATCTGGCCAACCGGCTATCCCGCACGCCGTCGGTCGACGAGCTGGCGGCGGCGGCCGGCACGACGGTCGTCGAGCTGCAGTCACTGCGTGACCGGGTGTTCCGCTCGGTTGTGCTCACCCTCGACTACCGCTCTGGTTCGGACGAGCCCGACATGTCGCTCGGCGACATGCTCTTCGACCGCACGCAGCCCGAGCCCGACGAGGAGCTCGAGGCCCGCGAACTGCTCGCCTACCTGCGTGACGCCGTGCAGCTCCTGCCCGAGCGCCACCGTCTCGTCATCGTCGGCTACTTCCTCGACGGCCGCACGTCCGACGACCTCGCCACGCTCCTCGGAGTTACCGAGAGCCGCGTGTCGCAGCTGCGGTCCGAGGCGCTCGTCATGCTCCGTGAGGGCATCGAGGCCCAGTACGGCGCCGCGCCCGACCCGACCGAGATGTCGAGCCGGGTCGCCCGCCGCAAGACGGCGTATGCCGCGGCGATCAACGCGACGACCCGCTGGCAGGACCGTCTGACCCGCGAGGATCGCAGCCGGGCCGTAGCCCTCTCGGCCTGACGGGTCGCTTCGACTTCCGGTCACACCAGTGCGGCGCGCAACCCGCTCGGCACGGCGTGCTGAACCAGGTGGCGCAGTGCGCCCCGACGCCGGGCGCTCGCTCCCGACCGCTCGTCGTCGAGTACCACGTGAGTCGCCTGGCGGGCGGCATCGATCGCGTCGACGGCGGCGGTGAGATCGTCCACCGTCGCCGCGATCGCGAAGACCGCCGTCGGAGCGACGGCACGGTGGTGAGCGTGGTCGTGGTGGGTGTGCTCGCGGTCGGCATGCTCGCGGTCGTGGTCGGCACGCTCGTGCTCGTGGCGGGTGTGCTCGTCGTGCTGGCGATCGAACGACCGGTGGCCGGCGTCGCCCGCCGGTGACTCGGTCGATCCGAGCGCGTCGGTCATCAGCACCGCGCGCAGGAGATCGCACTGGCGGAGCTGGTCGATGGCGTCGCACAACCCGAGGTCGGCAGCATCGACACTCACCGGATAGGCGCCGCCGACGGCGAGGGCGAGGATGTGCAGGCGGACGGCCACCGCCTCCGCGGCCCGGCGCTCCAGTCGGAGTGCGCCGATGAGCCGATCGAGATCGACGTCGAGTGCGCGGGGGCGGTCACCCGACCCGGTCTCCTGGCCATAGTGCCCGGCCGACCGGACGTGCGAGTTGACGAGCGTGGCGAGGGTCGGCCGCGTCCCGGCTGTTGGCAGCGTGAGCGTCATGCCCCATTGATCGGGTCCGACCGCCGGTCGCGAGAGGCACCTGACCGAACACCAGACATTTGAGGCCTCGACTTAGCGTGACGTTGGCTGGCGGTTGATCGACTTGAACCTTTAGAGCGTCGTTCGTCAAGCTTCGGTCTCGCCGGGCCACTCGGCCGGGTGAGCCGTCATGGTTGGTCACGACGGGAGCGGACCGTGGTCATGGTCGCAGGCGGTCGACGAAGCGGGCGACCGCCTCGACGGTCGGCCGCGGTGCTTCAACATGAGGTGCATGGGCGGCGGCCTCGACGACGTAGCGCGCGGTCTGGCCGCGGACGCCGCGCTCGATGGCGTCGAGCTGGGCGAGCGTGCCGTACTGGTCGCGGTCGCCCTGGATCAGGAGCGTCGGCGCGGTGATGCCGGGAAGGAACGACTCGATGTTCCAGGACCGGAAATCCGGGCTGAGCCACACGTCGTTCCAGCCGCGGAACGTCGCGACCGGGTTGTCGTGGTGGTGGCCCAGGCGAATGGGTAGGTCGGTCGTGGCGAACGCCGTGCGGGCCTCGGCGATCGAGTCGATCGTGCACGGCTCGACGAACACGTGCGGGGCGAGGAGTACGAGGCCGGCCACGCGGTGCCCGGCACCGGCGTGGATGATGGCGATCGAGGCGCCGTCGCTGTGGCCGACGAGCACCGGTCTGTCGAGGCCGAAGTGGGCGAGGACGGCGGGCAGCACGTCGAGCGCCTCGTCGTGCATGTAGCCGGCGGTGCGTGGTTCCGTCATCACCACGGAACGGCCGTAGCCGTGGCGCGAGTACACGAGCGTCGTCGGCCCGCTGAGGGCGCGACGCACGTCATCCGGGAACGAGCGCCACAGCCCGATCGACCCGAGCCCCTGGTGCAGGAACACCAGCGGCGGCACCCCGGCGCCGGGGGACCCTGGGGCGGCGCGGTGGAAGCAGAAGTGGAGCGGCCCGGGTCCGACGGTGATCCAACCCTCGTCGGGGGTTTGGGCTTCCGTCACAGGTGCACTGCCGAGCGATCGCCCACGGTCCCCATTGTCGTCGTTGAGTCGGCGGCCGACGAGCTGGCCTGAGCCGATGAGCCACGGTTCCCTTGTCGTCGTCGAGTCGGCGGCCGACGAGCCGGCCCGAGCGTGGCGTACTCGAGCTGCCGTCCGGCTCGGGGTGCTGTCCCCGGTCGTGGTGTGGGGTGGTACCGGCGGGTGCGATCATGGACCGGTGGGGATCGACCCGGCAGCCCGGTTGGCGGCCGCGAACAACGCGGCGTGGTGCGCGGCCGTCTGCCGCACGCACGCGCTCGTCACCGAGACGGCGGCCGACGTGTGGTGGAGCGCGACGCGCACGCCGCCCCTTTTTCCGGACCTCGTGACGCTCGTGCCGGGCGGAGCACCCGAACTGTTGTTGGCGATCATCGACTCGTCGACGGGGTGCTCGGTGAAGGACAGCTTCGCCGACCTCGACCTCGGGCCGTCGGGCTTCACCGTCGTGGTCGAGGCATCGTGGATCGTGCGTGACTCGACGGCGGTCGCCGCCGGACAGGCTCTGCGCTGGCGACGGATCGGCGCAGACGACGGCTTCGACCGATGGGTCGCCGCGTGGAGCGCGTCGTCCGGAGCGCCACTCGACGTGCTGCGCCCGGCGCTGTTCGCCGAGCCCACGGTCACGGTGCTCGCCGCCGACCGCGACGGCGGTGGCGACCTGCTCGCCGCCGGCGGCGGCGGCGGCGACCTGCTCGCCGCCGACCGCGGTGGCGACCTGGTGGCCGGCGCGGTGATCAACGATGCCGCCGGTGTGCTCGGCGTGAGCAACGTCTTCGTCGTTCGCGACCACGCTGGGGTGGACCCGTGGCCGTCGCTCGTCGGCTATCTGGTTCGTCACCACCGGGGCCGCACGGTGGTCGGCTACGAGGCCGGCGACGACCTCGACCGCGCGCTGGCTGCCGGTTTCCGTCGAGCGGGAGCGCTACGCGTCTGGATCCGGGCACAGGGTGCCGACGGCGAGATCGAGCCGGCCGTGGAGCGCTTCGACGATCTTCCGGATCCGGTGGTGCTGCCGCCGGAGGTCGAGTCGCCGTCGAGCGCACTCGCCCGGATGCGGAGCGACGAGCGCTAAGAGGCGCGCACCTGCCGTTACGGCGCGTCGAGCGCCGCGGCCCGCGGGCCGAGGTGGGCGAGTTCGGCGGCGGTGGTTCCGGCCGCCCAACCGGCGGCGTTGAACTGTCTTGACGAGCGACGGGAGATGAGGGCCGGGAACGCCGACCGCAGCGTCTCTTCGACCTCGTCGTCGCGCCGGGTGAGCACGGGCAGCAAGCGCGAAGCTCCCACCTCATCGCTCGCTGCAGTGACCCCGGCGTCGCGCGCCGCTCGCAGGCGATGGCCGATCCGTTGCGCGAATGCTTCGAGGAACGAGCGTCGGAACGAGCGGGTGCGTGAGGTGCCAGACCAGTCGCGCACCGTGCCGGCGCGCATCATCTCGGCCACCGCTTGCACGATGAGCGAGGTGTACAGCAGCTCGATGGCGGCGAGGTCGTGTTCGAAGCCGAACACCGTGCTGAACCCGAGGCCCGAGCTCCACACGGTCCGTCCGCCGTTGGCAGCGGCGACGACCCCGATCAGCGACGCTTTGGCATCGCTGTAGGGATCGTCGATCCACACCCGCACGGCGGTCGGCTTCGTGTCGGGATCACCGTCGGCCAGGAGGCTCTCGTCGATCGAGTGGCGGGCGATGAGCTCCTGCGCCTTGGCGACGAGCGCATCGGCTTCCTCCGGGAAGGTCGTGGACTCGGCCTTGGCCAGCAGCGCCCGCACCTTGTCGAGCGGGCCTGATCGCCCGGCGGTAGTCGACCGTGAGCGACGCGGCTGGGCGGCACCGGGCGGCGGCTCGATCACAGGAAGGCGTGGCAGGCCGGCGAGCACCGAGAGCAGTTCGACCCCGATCGAGACGCCGTCGCCGGTTCGCCCTGACGTGGCCGCGGCATCGACCACGGCGGCGAGCGATGCAGCCCACCGCTCACCGCACGGGTTCCCGGCCGCCAGCCAGGTTCCGGAGGACGCGGTGATGCGAGCGGCCCGTGCCGCGTGTTCGGCGTCGAGCTTCAGCGCCGCGATACGTGCGATGTCCGCCGGCAGCCAGCCACCCCGCGCCAGCAGGTTCGACGCCACGAGGGCGAGCTGCTCGTCGACCGCGGCGCCGCCACCGGGCAACGTGCTCAACACGGCGACGACTTCCCGGTAGATCGGGTGCCCGACGCCGAACGCGTGGGCCGCCACCCAGACCCGTTCGGCGAGGGTGGGCGATGCCGCGGCACGCGGGGCGCTGTCGGTGGTGTGACTCTGGCGAGCTTCGGAGTGGAAGCGAGGGGGCGTCGTCGCCCGCCGATCGTCGTGCTTGCGGTGTTTGGCGGCCCGCCGAGCCCGGTTGTTCTTACCCATGCCGAGAACGTACGCGAGGGGTGTGATGGAGTTCGGTGATGTCCGCGAACGGACCGCGGGCCTCCGGATCGCGCGGGTGGGTCGTCACGCGCCCCGACGGCCATCGGACGCGTTGCGGCCGCACCGCGCCGAGGTAGTCGTGGCTGGTGTCGAGCGTCTACGCGTCGTCAGTCGTCCGGGCGCCAGCGGCGGGCGTCCTTGCGGGTCGCGTCGCGGCGTTTGGTGTCGAGCCGCCGTTCGACGGCGCCTTTCGACGGCCGCGTGGCTCGGCGCTTTCGCTCGGGTCGGGCGGCGACGTCGAGTTGCTCGCCGAGCTTCTCCACGGCGGCCGCCCGGTTGCGCAGCTGCGAGCGGTGCTCGGACGCGGTGATGCGGATCTCGGTCGCCCCGAGCCGCTCGATGATCCGGTCGAACAGGGTGGGGGAAAGGCCGGCCGCCGTGAGGTCGCACAGGAGCTCGACGCGACTCTCGGTCTTGTTGACGTGCTGCCCGCCGGGGCCGGCGGCGCGCGAGAACCGCCAGGTGAGCGCGGCGGCATCGATGCGGATGCCTCCCGGGGTCACGACGGTCTCGTCCATGCCCGAGATCATGACCGCCGCGACGCGCCCCGTGGGACACCGTTTCGTTCCGGCGAGCAGCCCGGTGTCGGCTCCGTACGCCGAACTGACCCGGATCGAAGACACCTACGTCTTCAATCCGGGTCAGTTGCCGGATCAGTTGCCGGGTCAGTTGCCGGATCGCTGGGGGGCGGGCGAGACCCGCGACGCGGCGCGAGCCGGGCGGATCAGACCGGGACGCCGGCGCCCTCGAGCTCCCGCTCGAGCTCGCCGGTGGTCGGCTCGTCACCGAGGTCGGCGGCCGACACGTGGCGAGGGGCCCGCAGCCAGGTGAACGCAGCGCCGATCACGAGCATCGCTGCTCCCACCAGCAGCGCCCAGCGCATGCCGACGATGAACCCTTCACGTGCCTGGTTGAGCAGCGCCGAGCCGGCGTCGCCCATCTTGCGGGCGGTCACGATGCCGGCGGCCGGACTCTCACGCACCACGCTGCCGATCTGGGCCGGCAACGTGCTGACCACCGAGTCGATCTTCGTGTGGTAGCCGCTGTTGAAGGCGCTGCCGAGGACGGCGATGCCGAAGGCGGCGCCCAGTTCGCGGGAGGTGTCGTTCACCGCCGAGGCCACACCCTGCTTCTCCCTCGGCAGCGATCCGACGATGGCGTTGGTCGAGGGGGTCATGGCCAGGGCCATGCCGACGCCGACCATCATCATCGCGATCACGAAGTGGGTGTAACCCGAGCCGGTGTTCATCGCCGCCATCGTGACGAAGCCGACGGCCGTGATCGAGAGCCCGATGGTTCCGACCACGCGCTGGCCCCACCGCTCGGCCAGCGTGGCGGCCACGGTCGACAGCGGGAGCATCACGGCGGCGACCGGAAGGATGGCGAGTGACGCCTTGAACGTGCCGTAGTTGAGCATCAGCTGCAGGAACTG
>JAYUAM010000528.1:0-1582 GCA_043741295.1 Acidimicrobiia bacterium | reverse complement strand
CGGCGCGACGCTGCTCGATCTTGGCCCTGGCCTCCATGCCGTAGCGGTCGGCCGTGGCGGCGAGCCCGTAGGCGATCTCCGGCGTGAGGTCGTCGGCGCACGCCGGCCAGGCGTCGGCGAGGCGGGCGTGGATCTCGATCATCCCCGAGATCGACCATGCCGCGCCCATGCGGGGGAGCACCGTGTCGACACCGTCGACGCTACGCAGCCCGGCGGCGGCGACCAGCCAGTCGGCCAGTTCGAGCAGCCGGTCCCACATCGCCGGCGAGAGCGTCGCGCCACCCCAGTCGGGCACGATTGCCACGCGGAGGCCGCGCAGCTCGTCGCCGTGTGAGCCGAGCCCCGGCTCCCAACCCTCGACGCGGGCGAGGCTCAAGGGGTCGGTGGCGTCGTGACCGTTGGCGACGTCGAACCAGCGGGCGGTGTCGCGCACGCTGCGGCTGACGCAGCCGATCGTGGTCGTGAGGTTGCCGTAGTGAACGACCGGACCCATCGGGATGCGGCCGAACGTCGCCTTCAGTCCGAACAGCCCGGCGAACCCGGCCGGGATGCGGATCGAACCACCGCCGTCGCCCGCGGTCGCCAACGTGATCAGCCCACCGGCGACCGCGGCGGCCGATCCGCCCGACGAGCCACCGGGCGTGCGCGTGGTGTCCCACGGGTTGCGCGTCACGCCGTGCAGCACGGTCCGTGTCACGTTCACGCCGCCGAACTCGCTGGCCGTCGTCAGGCCGATCGGCACCGCGCCGGCGCCGACGAGGCGCGTCACCATCGTGGAGGTGTGGTCGGCGATGTCGTTCTTGAACGGCACCGACGCGTGGGTGTCGGGCCAGCCCGCCACCTGGTCGAGCTCCTTGACGCCGAGCGGCACCCCGCCGAACGGAAGCGCTGTGTCCGCCGCGGCCGCGGCGCGTCGGGCCGGCTCGATGTCGAGGTGGGCGAAGGCGTTGAGGCTTGACCGGTCGATTGCCGCCATCGTGGCGTCGAGCTCCTCGGCCGGCGAGCGCTCGCCGCGCCGGAACGCCTCGACCAACGAACAGGCATCGCCCTGCCACGGCATGTCGACCATCGTGTGCTCCTGTCCTCCGGCACCTCGCCAGTGAGACCCGGACCCTACCGAGCGGGCCCCCGGTCGGCTTGGTAGGCGGCGCGCTCGTGCTGATCGGTGGCTCGGCCGCCGTGTCTGCGGGCAGTATGTTCACGTGACGAGCGACGAGCTCGTGATCGATATCAGCGACCGGCACAAGCGGTACCGCGATGTCGAGGCGGTGGCCGGGGTCGATCTCGCCGTACGGCGTGGCGAGGTGTTCGGCGTGCTCGGCCCGAACGGCGCCGGCAAGACGACGACGGTGGAGATCTGCGAGGGATACCGCCGGTGTACCGCTGGCACGGTCCGCGTGCTCGGCCAGGACCCGGCGACGGCCGATCGCCAGTGGCGCTCGCGGATCGGCCTGGTGCTGCAGTCCTCGGCGCCGAGCGACGAGCTCACGGTACGCGAGAGCATCGCCCAGTTCGCCAGCTACTTCCCCGACCCGCGCCCGATCGACGAGGTCATCGGCCTCGTCGGCCTGGAAGCCAAGAG
>JAYUAM010000527.1:0-9278 GCA_043741295.1 Acidimicrobiia bacterium | reverse complement strand
TGAGCGACGAGACCGTCGCCGCGCTACGCAAGGCCGCCACCAAGGTCGAGAGCCGCCGCGATCGGGCCACCGTGCTCCACGCCCTCGTCGTGACGACGCCCGAATTCCAGCTCGCCTGACCGCCGCCGCCCCGCCGCCCGACCCGCCGCCGCCCGACCCGCCGCCGCATCGACCAGCCAGCCCGCCACACCCCGTTCGCACCCGGAGACCACCATGACCACGTCCGACCATCTGCCTCGCGTCATCGACCGGCGGCGCTTCCTCACGCTCGCCGGGCTCGGTGCCGGCAGCGTTCTCGCCGTCGGTTGTTCCGACGGCTCGAAGCGCGCGACGGGCGCCGGCGCCCGCTCGAGCGTCGCCCCGGGAGGCACGCCGAGCGACAGCGGCTCGTCGACCCCGGGCGCCGCATCGAATGCGCCGGCCGCGCCCACGACGGCGGGCGGGGCATCGTCGCGCCGGCTCGTCGTGATCGAGTTCGACGGCGGCAACGACGGGATGTCGACGCTCGTGCCCTTCGGGCTCGCCGGCTACGGCGACCTGCGCAAGCGCACCGCGTTCGACCCGAAGGACCTCGTCCATCTCGACGACCACGTCGGTCTGCCCAAGACGTTGACGGGACTGCACGACAAGGGGCTTGCCGTCGTGCAGGGCATCGGGGTACCGAAGCCCGACGGCTCGCACTTCGCGATGATGGACCGCTGGTGGCGCGGCGACGTGACCGGATCGGCCGGCCTGCCCACCGGGTTCCTCGGCCGTCTCTGCGATGCGCTGAGCGATGCGTCCTCGCCACTCGTCGGGCTGTCGTTCGGGTCGGCCAACCATCCCGCGATGCAGTCGGCCCGGGCGAACACGTTGACGATCCCCGGTGGAGACCCGGGCGGGAACCTGGCCGGCGCCGACCCCGGCGACCTCGTCCGGCGCAGCTTCCAGGACGCGTTCACGGAGATGGTGTCGGCCAACGGCGGCGACGACTGGCTCACGGCCGCGCGCCGCGGTGGACGCGGCGCGCTCGACGTGGCGATCATGCTCGCCGGCCTGAAGGACGACACGCAGCCGACCGAGTATCCGGGCGGTCAGCTCGCCGAGGGGTTGAAGACCGCCGCCCGGCTGTTCGCCGCCGACGAGCACCTACGCGTCGTGCACGTGCCGATGGGCGGCGACTTCGACACCCACCAGGACCACCCGAACCGCCACAGCCAGCTGATGACCCAGCTGAACGACGCCCTCGTGGCGTTCCTGAACGACCTCGAAGGGCGGGGTCTGCGCGACTCCGTACTCGTGGCGACCACGAGCGAGTTCGGGCGGTCGGCGAAGGACAACGGCTCGGACGGACTCGACCATGGTGCGGCATCGGCCGTGCTCCTCGCCGGCCCGGTGAAGGCCGGCGTACACGGGAAGCACCCGTCGCTCACCGACCTCGACAGCGACGACAACCTCGTCGCCACGCTCGGCTTCGACCAGTACTACGCCACCATCGCCGAGACCTGGTTCGGCATCCCGGCGTCGGACGTCTTGCCCGGCAACCCCCGCCCGATCGACGGTCTCCTCGCGGTCTGACCCCGGCGAGACCGCCGGAAGCGGGATGGTCCTCAGCGGACGAAGACGTCGGCGGCCATCGCCGCGAACAGGAGCGTGACGTAGGTGATCGAGAAGCCGAACAGGCGCATCGCCTTGGCCGGCGAGGGGTTGCGCACGACGGCGAGCACTGCGGCCAGGAAGGCGATGCCGAGGACGGTCGACGAGATGCCGTACAACCAACCGAGGTCGGCAACCGGCCAGAGCGCGGTGAAGCAGGCGAGCATCAGACAGGTGTGCATCAGCATGCGACGGCTGACGACACGAAGGTCGGCGACGGCGGGCAGCATCGGCACAGAGGCGGCGCGGTAGTCGTCGGCGTAGCGGATGGCCAGCGCCCAGAAGTGCGGCGGCGTCCAGAAGAACATGCCGGCGAAGAGCACGAACGGCGCGGCACCGAGCGAGTTCGTAACCGCCGACCAGCCGACGAGCACCGGCACGGCGCCGGCCGCGCCACCGACCACGATGTTGCGCGTCGAGGTGCGCTTCAGCCACAACGTGTACACGAAGACGTAGAACAGCGTCGCCGCCAGGGCGAGGGCGGCCGAGAGCAGGTTCACCGTCAGGGCGAGCAGGACGAAGGCGGCCGCCTCGAGCGCCAGCGCGAACGTGAGCGCCGCCCGTGGCGTGATCAAGCCGGTGACCAGGGGACGACCCTGCGTGCGGGGCATGAGCGCGTCGATGTCGCGGTCGACGTACATGTTGATGGCGTTCGCCCCACCGGCGGCGAGCGTGCCGCCAGCCAGCGTGAGGGCCATCAGGCGAGCGCCCGGCCAACCCTGCTTGGCGACGACCATCGTCGGCAGTGTGGTGACGAGCAGCAGCTCGATGATGCGCGGCTTGGTGAGCGCTATGTACCCGCCGAGCCGGCTGCGGGGCGTACGCAGGCTGCCGTGTCCGGTGATGCCGCCCGGCGCCAGGCGCGAGGGCACGAGTGGTCGAGCACCGACAGCCATGGTGCAACCAGCGTAGGGCCGGCCGGGTTCGGGCTCCCAACCGCGGGGCCAGTCTCCAGGATTTGTCAACTTTCTGTGTGGTTCCCCTCACGAAACCGGCAGGACCGCCGATCTGTCGTTCTGCGGGAACCGGGGCCCTTCAGCCGTGACCGGAACCCGCCGATGTATCCGTCCGAGACGTGCCGACCCCGGGGGCCGGGGCCGCAAAACGACAATCACAACAGGAGATTCAGGCATGGCCGCTACGTATCTGAGCCCGGGCGTCTACGTCGAGGAGGTGCCGTCCGGAGTTTCGACTCTGACGGCCTCCGCGACGGCGGTCGCCGCCTTCGTCGGGTTCACCGCCAAGGGACCCAAGGACGACCCGAACGACCCGGACGGCATGCGGCCGCGCCTGGTCACGAGCTGGGCCGAGTTCGAGTCGCTGTACGGCGGGTTCACGCCGGGGGCCGTGCTGCCCCACAGCGTCTATGGCTACTTCCAGAACGGCGGCAGCGTCGCCTACATCGTCCGCATCCCCCACGTGCGTCCGTCGCAGGAGCCGGGCCAGCTGGCCCTGCCCGCCGTGGACCGCGCCGTCGGCGACCTGCTCGAGATCACCTCGAACGGCCCGGCCGACGGCATCTCTGTCGCCGTGCAGGTCAACACCCCCGAGGACAGCGGCAACGGCGACGAGCCGGCCGAGCCGACGTTCGACCTCACCGTGATCAAGGACGGCACCGTCGTCGAGGTGCTCCCGAACCTCACCGTGTCCCCCGGACCGGCCAACGTCGTGACGGCCACCGCCACCTCGGAGTACGTGAAGGTCGCCCTCAAGACCGAGCTGCCGCTCGACATCGACCCGCTCCTGACGATGCCCCGCACGGGCGTGTACGACCTGGTCCCCGCCGCCGCCGAGTCCATCGTCGTCAAGGCGCCGGCCTTCGCCGGTTCCGAGACGAACCGGCGCGGCATCAACGGCCTCGTCATCGCCGACGACGTCACCATGGTGATGGTCCCCGACCTCGTCACCGCGGCCACGAAGGCCGACGGCACGATCGACCTCGGCATGTGGAAGGCGGTGCAGACCGCGGTGATCAACCACTGCGAGCAGCAGGCGAACCGCATCGCCGTGCTCGACGCCCCTCCCGGCATGGGCGTGCAGGACATCAAGGAGTGGCGTTCGCAGACCGCGATGTACGACTCGGCGTTCGCCACGATGTACTACCCGTGGGTGAAGGTCTCGAACCCGGCGCCGACCACCGGTGACGACGAGATCCTGATCCCGCCGTCCGGTCACATCGCCGGCCTGTGGGCCCGCACCGACGACGCCCGCGGCGTGTGGAAGGCCCCGGCCAACGACACCCTTCGCGGGGTGCTCGACGTCGAGCGCAACATCACCAAGACCGAGCAGGGTCTGCTGAACCCGATCGGCATCAACTGCATCCGCCCGTTCGGCACCCGCGGCATCCGCGTGTGGGGCGCCCGCACCCTCTCGTCGAACACCGACTGGACGTACATCAACGTCCGCCGGCTCTTCAACATGATCGAGACCACGATCATGGAAGGCACGCAGTGGGTCGTGTTCGAGCCGAACGACATGAAGCTCTGGGAAGGCGTCAAGCGCACCGTGTCCGCGTTCCTGCGCGGTCTGTGGCGTGACGGTGCCCTCTTCGGCGCCACCGCCGACCAGGCCTTCTTCGTGAAGTGCGACGCCGAGCTCAACCCGCCCGACTCGATCGACCAGGGCAAGTTGGTCGTCGAGGTCGGCATCGCACCGGTGAAGCCGGCCGAGTTCGTGATCTTCCGCATCAGCCAGTTCAAGGACGCCGCCGGCTGACCGCCGGCCCGTCTCCCGCAACCAACCAACACATAACGCGACAAACGAGACAGGAGCACCTGAACCATGGCTGATAACCACGACCAGGAATTTCTCGGTTCCCAGTTCGCCCTCGAGATCGAGGGTGTCGAGCTGGCCCGCTTCACTGAAGTGAGCGGGCTCGCCTGGGAGACCGAGATCGTGGAGTACAAGGACACGCTGAAGAACGGCAAGGTCATCACCCGCAAGCGCCCCGGCCAGACGTCGTTCGGCGACGTCGTGCTGAAGCGCGGGCTGTCGGGCGACCGGGCGCTCACCGACTGGCAGCAGACGGTGATGGACGGCAAGGTCGAGCGCAAGAACGGCTCGGTCGTCGTGTACGACATGGCCGGCAGCGAGGTGGACCGCTGGAACTTCGAGCGCGGATGGCCCTCCAAGTGGAGCGCCTCCGATCTCAACGCCGGTAGCGACGACGTGATGATCGAGGAGCTCACGATCGCCATCGAGCACCTCGAGCGCAAGAAGTGAGTCGAGGAGGCTCGGCGATGGAGCTGCGCACCGAGTACGAGTTCTTCCTCCCGAAGGGCTTCGTCGACGACGACGGGGCGGTGCACCGGAAGGGCACGATGCGGCTGGCGACGGCTCGCGACGAGCTTGAACCGCTGCGCGACCCACGGGTGCGCGACGCCGACGATCCGTTCCTCACGATCATCGTCCTGTCCCGGGTGGTGACCAAGCTCGGCTCGCTGAGCCAGGTCACCCCCCGGGAGATCGAACGGCTCTTCGCCGCCGACCTCGCCTACCTCCAGGATCTCTACGGCGCCATCAACTTCGGCACGCCCGACGAGATCGACGACGTCGTCGCCGACACCATCGAGCGGGCCCGCGCCGCGCAGGCGCCGCGACCGAAGGCGGCTCCGGCCGCCGACAGCCGCGGCCCGGACAACGATGACGACGACGAGCTCGACGAACTGGATGACACCGTCGACGCCGACGATCTGGTGGCCCGCCTGCAGGCGCAGTTCGGCGACCACCACGACGGCGACGACGACGTCGAGGAAGTTCCCGCACCCTCGGCGCGCCGTCGGCGCATCGAAGAGATCACCGTCCACTGACCGTCGGCGGAGGCCGGCGAGGGGACGTACGTAGCGAGTGGTGGGGTCGACGCCGAACGGGCTCGGCCCCACCGCTCCCCACCCACCGCTGAACGTTCTCCAGCCATTGGTGATCGTGAGCACGCACCGATGAAGCGCTACCCCGAACCCGCCCTGTGGGACGAGATCTCCTATCTCGCCTACCACTTCCACTGGGATCTCGACGCGCTGCTCGATCTCGAGCACCGCGACCGGACCCGGCTGATCAAGGCCGTGTCCGACCTGAACCGCCGATCGATCGAGGCCTTCCGCAATGCCCCCTAGCGCTCCCCCACCCAAGGCCCGGCCGCCGGCACCGCCGAAGGGCCGCGCACCCGCGCCGCCGAAGGGCAGCCCGCCGGCCCCACCGAAGGGCCGCCCGCCGGCCAGGGGCAAGAAGCCGACGAAGCCGACCGCGGGCAAGGACAACCAGTTCGAGCAGGACGGCGCGACCTCGGCGACGTTCGTGATCGAGGTCGATGGCGTGCAGATCGGCCGCTTCCGCGAGGTGTCCGGCCTGCAGGTGGAAGTGCAGGTCGAGGAGTTTGCCGAGGGCGGCGAGCACGGCTTCGTGCACAAGCTGCCCGGCCGGCTCAGCTGGCCGAACCTCGTACTGAAGCGCGGGGTCACCAACGACGACCACCTGTTGAACTGGCTCCAGGACGCCGCCGGTGACGGCATGGTGAAGCGCAAGGGCAAGGCGACCCGCACGACCGCCGCCGTGGCCCTCGTGGGCGCCAACGGTCGCCGCCTGCGCACCTGGTCGCTCACCGATGCCCTCCCGGTGCGCTGGAGCGGCCCGACGTTCGCATCCGAATCCACCGACCTTCCCGAGGAAGAGCTCGAGATCGCCCATCATGGCTTCCGCGCCCGGACACACTGAGCCGTCCACCGGCGCGCCCGGCGCCGGCCCGCACGACGCCGGCGTGCCCGAGCGGCCCGCCGGTCGCGCCGGCGCGTCGCCGTTGCCGCGCAGCCTCGGAGCAGCGAATGCCAGCGCTCGGCGCGTCGGCTCCGCGCTGCAGCGGCCGGGGCGGCTCGCCTCGACCACCCGGATGCTCGCCCGCCAGCTTGGCCTCGGGCTCGGTTCCCGTGAGGCGACCCGAGCCGTCTCGACGCGCTCGATGCACGTGCGGTTTCCCGAGGGCGTGTGGGCGATGGCCCAACAGGCCGACGACAGCAACCGGCTGGGGACCGCAGGGCTCGACCCGTCGTTCGCCGCCATCGTCGCCCGCTACCAGTCGAAGAACCGGCCGAAGGCGGCGCCCCCCGCGCGCCGCGGCCTGCCCTACGCCCTGCGCCGGCGGCACGTCACCGGAACCGGCGTGGGCACCGGCCCGACCGCCGTGGCGACCCGCACCCGCCCGTCCGATGTCCGGGTGCCACGCAACGACGGGCACGGCCCGGACAGCTTTGCACCGCGGCCGCGCAGCCCGCGACCCAAGCAGCGACCGTCGAGCTTCGACGAACCCGGCCCACCCGCCGGCCCATCGCCGCAGGCCGGCCTCGCGACCTCGCGCGCCGACGACACGACCGGGCTCGGTGTCCGGGACTCCGAGCGTGACGCGCGCACGGGCGTCGGCCGCGCCGCACCGATGCGCGCCGAGAGCACGCGCCGCATGCGCGGCCAGAGCCGGGCGACGCTCGGGGCCGCCCGGTTGCGTCCGACCGCCAGGCCCCTCGCCCGAGCGGCCGGCCTGGCGTCGGCGATGTCGAGCGCCAGCGCGACGGTGCTCACCGCGATGACCCGGTCGCTGACCGCCCGGCCCGCTGCTGCGGCCGAGAAGCGCGACCGTCTCGCCCGCAAGCCAAGCCAAGCGGCGCGTCGGTCCGGTCGCGCCCTCGCAACCACGACCCGCACCGCCCAGGCGACATCCGGCAGCATGGACGCCAGGGCGGGCCGCGCTCCGGCCGGGGCCACGTCGCGGGACAACGACAGCGCACGGCGCGACGCGCCGCGCAGCGCGCCACCGCCGGGCTCCTCGGCCGGCACGTGGGCGGCGCGCCTCGCCGCGGTGTTCGGTTCGCCCGGCGCCGCGGCCTCGAGCTCGGACGTCGTCGGGGACCCGGGCCCGACCGCCCGGTCAGACGCGCCGTCCGACGGCGCCCGCCGATCGGCCTGGCCCGTCACGGCCGCCGTACCCGCGTCGTCCGGCGCGGCGGACGTGGCCCGCGTCAACGAACGGTTCGACGTCGCCGATCGTGACGCAGCGCACGACGGGGCGACCAACGTGACCGGCACACCACAGCGACCGCTCGCCGCACCCCGTCAACGCGCCGATGCGATGTGGCGTTCGACGACCGCAGGCGCCCTCGTGCGGCCACCGACGTCGGTACCCGCGCACTCGACGATCACGCCCGTCGAGGCGAGGCTCCTGCCTGCCGACCCGACCCCCGCGAGCGCCCCCACGCGCACGAGCGCCCGAACACCCGCTGCCGCCCGCTCGACTGCCGCCCGTTCGACTGCCCGCCGTTCGACCGCGCCCGGTTCCACCGCTAGCCGTTCGACCGAGTCTGACCCGCAGGACCCCCGTTCGACGGCCTTCCGTCTGATCGCGTCCGACACGAACGCTTCCCACCCGAGCTCGGCCCGGCGATCGAGCAGCGCCGCGGGCGTCCCAGACACGGCGGTCGGGTGGACCGCCGACGCGGTACGGCCGTCAGTCACCGGCGCCGCCCGCCTCGCCCGCGTCGGCAGCGGGCGCCGGCAGGCCGCACCGCACGCCACGCGCCAGCGCCTGTCGGGGACGGACACGCACGCATCAGGCCGCGAGCTCTCGTTCGCGACGCGGGCGCTGTCACGTGCGCACCACGGCTTGTTCGCCATCGCCACTCGCCCGGTCGAGCCATCGTCCGACCTTCGCTCGGCGGCGGCGGGCACGTCGGCCGTGCGCCCCGGCGCACTCCTGCAGCACGTCGGGTCCGAACCGGCGCCGGTCGTCGCGCCTCCGGCACCGTCGAGAGGGACCGGCGAGGCCCGTGGCGCGAGCTCCTGGGGTGCCGAGCGATCGGCGCCGCCGCGTCCGACCGAGCCCTCCCGCCCGCCCGCCGCCTTCGCCCCCAGATGGGACCGCCGTCTGGCGATGGCTCGCGCCGCCGGCGCCGACATTCCGCCGTCCGGCCCGAGCGCAGCACCGCGAGAGTGGGCGACGACCGGACGGCCTGCGACGAACGGCGACGCGCACGACACACCCGTACGACGGCAGCCGATGGGGCCCACCAGCGCGACCCCACCGGGTCGGTCGGTCGGCGCGCCGCTGCCACTGGCCTACCGCGGGCTCGCGGCGGCGCTCGGCAACCGGCACCCGGTGCGGGTGCTGCACGACGCCGGCGCACGCGAGGCCCTGCGCCGAGCCGGTGTCCCGGCCGCGACCGTCGGATCGACCATCTTGCTCGACCGCGCCCCATCGCTCACACCGGCGATGCGCGAGCACATCGGGCACGAGCTCGTGCACACCGCCGCCGGCGGCGCCACGCCGCGCTTGTTCGGCGACCCGCGCCACGACGGCGAAGAGCACGCGGCGCGGCGCGTCGGCCGGCTCGCCCGCCAGCTCGCACCGGTCGGCATCGACGGCGCCGCGCTGACGGCGGTCCCGCGCTCGACCCCCGGCCCGATCGGCACCCGCGACCTCGCCGTCGCCGCGCCCGCACGACCCTCGGCGCTCGCCGGCCCGGTCTCTCACGGAGGACCACCGGTGCCTCGGCTGCCCGACCTGAGCGGCCGTCCGTCGTCATCGGCGGGCATCGGCGACCCGACGCCGACCAGCGGCACGGGCGGCATGGTCGGGTCTCGCGGCTCAGCTGCCTCGGGCAGCA
>JAYUAM010000526.1:0-1583 GCA_043741295.1 Acidimicrobiia bacterium | reverse complement strand
AGGCGGAGATCGGGCTGCCGCAGCACGGACGTCACCGTCGAACCGCTGCCGGTCACCGTTCCGCCCCCGGCCGGCGTTCCGGTAGCCGTCGCCGTGTTCGGAACCGAGCCGGCATCGACATCGGCCTGCGTCAGCGTGTGCGTGGCACTGCAGGTGATCGTGTCGCCGGGCAGGAGAAGGGCCACCGGCGACGACGGGCTGCAGGAGCCGAGCACCGCATTGGCGTCGGTGACGGTGGTGTTGAAGATCGAGACGTTGCCGGAGTTGACGACGGTGATGGTGTAGCCGATCACGTCGCCCGGGCTGTCGTAGGTGCCGACGGCCGCCGACTTCGTGACGTCGAGATGGGGGTCGATGGCGGCCGGCGTCTGAGCGGTGTCGGAGGCCGAGACGGTCGCGCCGCCGGGAGCCTTAGCGTTGACCGTCGCCGTGTTCGTGACGATTCCGGCGTTCTGCTCCGAGAGCAGCACCGTGTGCGACGCGGTGCACGTGATCGTCTGACCGGGGGCGAACGAGGCCAGCGGCAGCGCCGGCGAGCACGAGACGATGTTGGCGTTCGTCTCGGTGATCGACGCGTTTGTCAGTGTGGCAGTGCCCGTGTTCGTCGCCACCAGGGTGTACTGGATCACGTCGCCGGCCGCCTGCGACGACGTCGTCGCCGTGGTCTTCGACAGGGTCGCCGAGGCGTAGGGCACCGTCGCCGAGTCCGATGCGCTCAACGTCGCCCCGCCGACGTCTCTCGCAGTGACGGTTGCGGTGTTCACGTAGGACGCGCCGAGGTCGGCGACGACGACCGTGTGCGAGGCGGAGCACGACACCGTCGCCCCCGCCGCGAGCGAAGCCGCCGGCAGCGACGGCGTGCACGAGCCGACCGTGGCCTGAGCGTCGGTGAGCACGACGTTCGTGAGCGGGGACGAACCGGCGTTGGTCACGACGATCGAGTAGGTCAGCACGTCCCCGACCGCCTTGAACGACGCCGTCGACGACGTCTTCACGACGCGCAGCGCGCTGTAGGGCGTGGTCGCACTGCCCGAGCCGGTGACCGCTACGCCTCCGGGCGCCGAGCCCGAGGCCGTGGCCACGTTGGTGTAGGACGAGCCGACATCGCCAGCGACGACGGTGTGGCTCGCCGAGCAGACGATCGTCGACCCGGGGCCGAGCAGCCCGACCGGAACCGGCGGTGAGCACGAGCCGAGCTGGGCGTTCGGGTCGCTGACCGCCACGTTCGACAGTGGAGCGGTGCCGGAGTTGGTGACGGCGATCGTGTACGTGATGACGTCGCCGGCCGCCGAGAACGACGACGTGCCCGCCGTCTTCGTCACGTCGAGGCGGCCGAGCAGCGTCGTCTCGGTCGACTGCGCCGACACGGTCGCACCGGCCGGCGTGCTACCCGATGCGGTCGCCGTGTTGACGATGTTACCGCCCGTCACGTCGGCAGCCGTGGCCGAGTGGCTCGCCGGGCACGAGATCGATGCTCCCGGAGCGAGCGACGCGACCGGGACTGAAGGCGAGCACGAGCCAAGCACCGCGTTCGGGTCGCTGACCGTCACGTTCGTGAGCGGCGCGGTGCCGGTGTTCGTCGT
>JAYUAM010000525.1:0-4013 GCA_043741295.1 Acidimicrobiia bacterium | reverse complement strand
GTTCAACACCACCGAGCTCATGGGCAAGGCCGAAGCGGCCCTCGCCGCCGCCTGCGACTGGCCCCAGCACCGCATCGAAGTCGCCGCCGCCGACTGAGCCACGCCTGCTCGCGCTGGTTCGGGCCGGGCCTTCCGGGGCCCGGACGCCGCGAACGCGCCGGGCGGGCTGTTCCCGGCACCGATCGTTCCGGGCGGGCTGTTTCTCGGCACCGATCGTTCCGGAAAGCGCGACAGACGGTGCCGAGAACTTCCCCGTCGACGAGTGTTGCGGCGCAGGCTCGCTTCGGGCTTGTCGAACAGCACACCGACCTCGGCGAACGTCCAGCGCTCGACCGCAGTGAGGTAGAGCAGGGCCCGGTCGTCGGGGTCGAGCGCGTCGAGCAGGGCGAGGTCGCTCGGGTCCACCGGGGTGGACGCTTCCTCCGCGGCCAGGATCGGGTCGATCGCCCGCCGGCGGACGGCCGAGCGTCGCGCCGACCGTTCGGCGTTGAGCACGGCCTGGCGCAGGTAGGCGGCCGCAGTCTCGATCGGCGCAGCGGTGGCCGGACGCCTGAGATGCGGTGGCCTTCCGCGAGCTGTACCCGGCGTTGCGGCGGTTCGCCGCCGCGGTGAGCACCCGGGCGAGCGCGTCCTGCACGAGGTCGTCCGGCTCGACATGTGTGCGCGCCTCTCGCCTGCGCAAGACCTTGCGCGACCAGCTCGCTGCCGACGCTGAGGCGGCCCGCGAGCGCGACCCGGACGACCGCACGGGTCCAACCAAAGGAGAGCACGACGATGGATGAGCTCGATCGACTCCTCGAGCGCGCCGCCGATCGGGGTGCGCCACGCGGGTCCGACCGCGTGTGGGCCGGCGCGGCCGCCACCGTCGAGCGTGCCCGGGCCTCGGTCGCATCCGGTCCGGCCGAGCACCGCGAGACGTTGCTCGCCGAGGGGCCGACGGCGACGATCGCCGCACGCCGCGCTGTCCGCCTGCTGGCCGTCGCGGCAACGATCGCGCTGCTCGTGGCCGGCGCGGCCGTCCGGTGGTCGGCGCTCCGGTCGAGCACGAGCGGGCCGAGCGTCAGCGTCGGTGATTCGAGCGGGCCACCGCCATCGACGATCGGTACGAGTGCCGGACCGACGACCTCCACCACCGCCGCCTCCCCTGTGCCGCCAGCGGCGGTCACGGCGCTGAGCCAGGCCCCGCGCTACCTGCCGGGCAACCTGCCCGATGGCTACCGCCTGTGGGACATCGCGCCGTCGCCACTGAGCGACGGCCGCGTGTCGCTGAGCCTCGATGTCGCCCGGCCCGGTGACGCGTTGGGACACACGAGCGTGCTCGTCGAGCCGACGGCCGAGACGGCGATCGAAGTGCTCACCAGCGAGGTGGCCGTCGACCTCGAGGACGTGCGGCCGTGTACGAACGCCAGCCCAACGTTCAGTGGCTGTTCTTCCTCGCCGCCCCTGGGATCAAGGTGACGTTCGCCGCGCCCGCCACGATGCCGCGCAACGAGTTCGACGCGTTCGCCTCGTCGGTTCGGGCCGTCGATGAGGCGACGTTCGCCACGGCCGTCGATGAGGTCGACCAGTGGGTGTCCGCCTCCCCGCTCCTCGCCCAGCACGCCGTGGGCGATGTCTCGGTCGAGGTGCACGACGTGCTCGGCTCCGGCGTGGCATCCGCCCTCTGCGTCGTTCGGGGTGACCTCCGCTCGTGCCGCGTCCTGGTCGGCGACGCGCTCGCCGGCACCGCCGATCCGGGGCAGACGATGATCGCCCTCCCGCTCGAGATCGACCCCGGCGTCACGAGCACGTTCGGACGCATCGCAGGCGCGCCGGAGCTGGCCGCGGGCCACATGGCCGGCACGCCGCAGCCGGCGGTCGCTGCGCCACCGCCGACGATCGTGCACGACGTGGTCGGCGACCAGACCTGGTTCCGCTTCGACCTCCCGCAGGCTCGCCGTGGGCCGAGGGTCGGATCGGCGACGCGCAACACCCAGTGGGGGGGTTCTCCGTCCAGAGCTGGCACCTGCCCGCGCCGCCGGCACCGCCGACACCGGACCCGCTCGGTCGCAAGACGATCGGGTTCTTCGGCGATGCGACCGGCCTCATGACCGGCATCGGCACCCAGGCGTGGGGTGTCGAGCACGACGTACAGGTGGTCCGCAACGCCGTGCTCGGTTGCCCGCTGCTCTATGTCGGCGAGATCCGGTATCCCGGCCTGGACGGCATCCTGACCACCGCGCCGACGAGGGACGAGTGCGACTTCATCGGCAGGTGGCGCGCCTTCCTCGACACCCACATCGTCGATCTCGCCGTCATCCAGTTCGGGCCGCTCGACGTCGCCGACCACCGTCTCCCCGGGGATGACACGTGGCGTCATGTCGGCGACGCCGACTACGACCGCTTCCTTCGCAAGATGATCGAGGAAGCCATCGTGCTGTTCACCAGCCGTGGCATCCCCGTCGCATGGCTGGCTGCTCCGCACATCGCACTCGGACAGTCGATCTCCCCGCCCATCGACTACCCCGGCAACGATCCGGCCCGGATGGACCGGTTCAACGAGCTCGTCCGGCAGGTTGTCGCCGAGTATCCGGCAGCCACGGTCGTCAACCTACCGGGCTACCTCGCCGGCCATCTGCCCGGCGGCGAGATGGACGCCACCGCTCGGCCCGAGGGCGTGCACTTCACGCCCAAAGCAGCCACCACCATCGCCGAGGAGTGGCTCGGTCCGGAACTGCTCAAGCTCCTGCCTGCGTAGCCCCGGTAGTCGGACGTTCGCCGGCGATCGATCGGCGATTGAGCCGTTCGGCCCTCGTGCTACGAACATATGTTCGCTACACTTCGACCCATGGATATCGTCGCTGTCACACCGGCAGCTTCACCAGGCACAGCTCGTTGCCCTCGGGGTCGGCCATCACCCGCACCCGTACGCCGTCCTGCTCCACGTCGTGCACCCGGGTCCCGCCCAGTGCCTCGGTCCGGGCCTGGGCCTCGTCCAGGTCATCGACGAAGAAGTCGAGATGCACGCGGTTCTTACCGGTCTTCGATTCGGGCACCTGCTGGAAGGCGAGGGCCGGCTGACCGTCCGTCGCCGGCTTCAGCATCACGTACTGGTTCCAGCGGAACGCCACCTCTACCGCGAGCATCGCCGTCCAGAACGTCGCCAACCGCTCCGGGTCGTCACAATCGACGACGACGTGCGACCACTGCCCGATCGGTCCGTGTTCAGCCATGGGCCGAACGTACAACCGGGCCAACCCGAGGGAGCACGCCATAGGTGAGATCGCCGATCGCTACCGGCGGTTGGGCGCCACTACACGTCGCTCGGGCTTCTAGCCTTCAGGCGTGCTCGATCTGTCGCCTGAAGAAGTCCGCGTGCTCGGTTGCCTGATCGAGAAGGAAGCCACCACCCCCGACAACTATCCGCTCACCGTCAACTCGCTCACGTCGGCATGCAACCAGTCGACGAACCGCTACCCCGTCGTGCGCTATTCGGAGGGCGAGGTCACCGCCTCACTCACGCACCTGCGCGAGCTCGGCTACACCCGCATCGTCTACAGCCAGTCGAACCGCTCGCCGAAGCACCGCCACGTGTTCCACGAGCAGCTCCGTCTCGAGCCGGCCGAGCTGGCTGCGCTTGGCGTGCTCATGCTGCGCGGCGCGCAGACCGTCGGCGAGGTGAAGGGGCGCACCGAGCGGAGCTTCGCCTTCACCGATCTCGGCCACACCGAAACTACGCTCGATGCCCTGGCGGCACGCGAGGACCCGCTCGTCGTCCGGCTCGCCCGTCGGCCGGGGCAGAAGGACGCCCGCTACACCCACCTGCTGTCGGGCCCGGTCGACGCCAGTTCGTTCGGCGACGAGGACCACGGCATCTCGGCGAGCTCGGCCGGCACCGGCATCGCCGCCCGGGCCGAGCGGGTCGCCGACCTGGAGGCCCGCATCGCCGAGCTCGAGACGCGCGTCGCCGAGCTGGCCACGGTGATCGACCGACTCCGCCCGCTCCTCGACGATTGACCTGACCCGGCCGACAC
>JAYUAM010000524.1:0-4013 GCA_043741295.1 Acidimicrobiia bacterium | reverse complement strand
GCGCAGCGAGAGCGGCGGCGAACCCGGCCGGCAGGTTCGTCTGCGCGCCGAGGCGGTCGAGGAACGAATCGTCGTCGGCGACGGTGAGCGGGTCGAGCGTCACCGGCCGCAGCGGCAGCGGCGTCGCGGCGCGCGAAGCACCGACCCACTCGTCGAGGCGGGGCGCCGTGCGCCGGTTGCGATAGCGGAACCGCGTGCGCAGCACCTGCCCGGTGTCGACCAGCTCGTCGAGGGCCAGGCGCCATTGCGGCCCGCCCGTGGGCGCCGGCCCGCCCGCCCGGGCGACGGCGCGCGCCACGGCCGGCGTCACCGGAGCGTGCTCGAGCTGCGGCAGGTCGAGCATCGTGGCAGTGAGCACGCTGCGCGCCTGGGCGAGGGTGATCGCACCGATCGCCGGGTCGGCGGTGACGTGGGCGAGGTTGAGACGACGCGCCGCCCCGCCGACCTTGATACTCTCCGACGCCGGCGCGTTCGTTCGCGCCGACACGAGCGCCGAGAGCCCGTAGCGGGCTACGCCGTTGATCATCACGAGCGAGAGGTCGGTCTCGGCCGCCCGCAACAGGTGCTCGAACGGGTCACCGGTCGCGCCGTTCACGACGATCAGATCGGCGAGGAAGCCCGACTGCAGGCGGCCGACCTGCTCGCCCCAGCCGATCATGTGGGCGGCGTTCGTGGTGACCATCGAGACGATCTCGAACGGCGACACGAACGCATCCGGTCGGTCGAGTCGGCTGAGCGCGAACGCCGCCTTCATCTCGCCGAGCAGGTTCTTCGATCCGCTCGGCGACCAGTCGGGCCCGAGGCCGATCGGTAGCCCGTGGTCGCGGGCGGTGGCGACGTCGGACGTCGCGCCGTAGAGCAGCAGGTTCGACATCGGCGACCAGACCATCGACGCGCCGGCCGTGCCCATCGCCGCGAAGTCAGGGGTCTTCAGTGCGGCGCAGTGGATGCCGACGAGGCTCGGGCTCAGCGCCCACACGCGACCCTCGGCCTGAGCGACCTCCACCGGCAGCTTGAGGGCCAGGAAGTGGTTCCGCGCCGTGTCGTCGGTGCCTTCCGACAGATGCAGGAGCAGCTTCTTCGGCTTCCGGATGAGCTTGTCGAAGGCCACGATGAGGTCGGCATCGACATCGGCGATGCGGGTGGCGCCCTCGGGCAGATCGGGTTCGTCGGTCTGCTCGACGTTGCGCACCACGCCGCGGTAGTAGCGCTGCCCGCCGTGGATGTCGGAGAACAGCTTGATGCCCTGGGTGGTGGTCGACCCGCCGAGCAACGCCTTCACTTCGACGTAGCGGACGACGGCGGGCAGGTACTCGGGTCGCCCGAGGATGCCCATCGGTCCCGAGATCAGTGGTCGGTACTGCGGGTTCGAGCCCGAACCCCACTGGTCCCGGTTCGTGTAGCGCTTGGGCACCTGCCAGAGGGGAAGCACGTTGTAGGGCAGGTGGTTGTGGAGGTCGATGAGCCCGGGGTAGATCGTGCCCTTCGTCGCCAACGGTTTGACGCCGGCGAAGCCCACGGGCACCGGATCGCCGGGCGCGGTGATCGCCTGGATGCGGCTGTTGGCGATCCACACCGTCGCGCTCTCGCGCACGTCGGCCGCCGAGCCCATCGTCACGACGCGGCCGGTGAGCGCCACGTTGCCGACGACCGGGGGATCGATCGGTCCTCGAACGGCGCGGCCGGTCATGGTTTCGACGAATCGACAGGGCCTCGAACGGCGCGGTCGGTCATGGCTTCAACGAATCGACGGGACCTCGAACGGCGCGGTCGGTCATGGCTTCAACGCATCCACAGCATCGCGTTCGCTCGACGAGAGCGGTGTCGCACCGAGCGCCGCCGCCCACGCCGGCATCACGATCTTGAAGTAGTCGGGCGACGGTGCGCCGTGGGCCTCGGCCTGCAGCGCGCGGTCGCCGGATGTCGCCTGCCAGCGCAAGGTCCCGTAGGGCAGGTCGGGGCGGGCGATCTGCTCGGGCGCCCCCGACCAAGAGGTGCGTCCGACATCGGTCGGGTACGTGATCGACGACAGGTCGTGGAGGCGCTGCTGCCACTCGGCGAGCCAGCCGGTGGCGCCGAAGGCTCGCATCGTAAGCACGGTGGCGCCGGCGGGAGCGAGCGCGCCCGCCACTGCCGAAGCGTGCGGACCGACGGCGAGCACGACCTTCGGCGCCGCCCGCCGCAGCACCTCACGCAGCAACGCCTGCACCTTCGGGTGGTGCACCGCGGCATCGACAACGGCCGGCGAGGCGCCCGTCGAGTCGACGGGCAACGTGCGCACGATGGCGTACCGGCTCGTCAGCCCGGCCGCCCGCAGCAATGCCTGCAGGTGCTGGCCGGCGTCGCCGCACAGGGCGCGGCCGGTGAACAGGTCGTCGGGCGAGGCCTGATCGGCGAGCACGACGACCGACGGAGCGGTCAGCCGCCCGCGGTAGATCGGCCCGTACCCGAACGACGGGTGACCGGGCAGCCCGAGCACTTTGAAATCGGGCCACGGGAACGCGGGTAGGCCACCCTGCAGGAGCTGGGCGAGGTCGCTACCGAGAGGACCGGGGTCGTGGTCGTCGTGGCGGTGGCGTGGGGGCTCGTAGGCCAGATCGTCGGGATCGGGCGAGTAGCCGACCGTGGTGCCGGCGGCGGCACCGTGGTAGGTCACCGGCTGACCGGTGTTGTTGTAGGTCCCTTCCGCCGAGAAGAGCTGGATGGCGGTCTGTCCGTCACGCCGGTTACTCGTCGTCGATCCGGAACCCAGCACCCACGGCGTCCCGAACGACAGGTCGCGGAACGGCACGGGTGCGGCGCGGTACTTGAAGGCCGACGACGGCAGGCGGGTGCCGTCCGGGTCGGCCGGCAGCCAACCGGGGTCGGCGGTGGCCCAACCGCTGACGAGATCCACGGCCTGCTTGAAGCTGGCGATGATCGCCGAGACGCTCCCACCCTTGCCGGCGCCGCCGGGATGAAGCACGCCGACGGCGCGCAGCCCGGGTGCGCAGACGTGGGCATCCGCGAGTTCGAGGTGCGCCGGGTCGGCCGTGCCGCCGTGCGAGCGGATCCAGGTGGCGATGCTCTCCTTGGCGGCGGCGCCGACGGCGACGACGAGATGCAGCGGATGGTCGGCGGCGACCTGATCGAACAGGGCGTGGCGATGCTTGACGATCGGCGAGCGCGGATCCTGGGCGAGCGGGCGCAGCCCGGCGTCGTACTGCCCGAAGATCGGGTACACGAAGGTGTTGAGGAACAGGTAGCTGTGGGTGATGCCGAGGTGCACGAGAAAGTTCTGCATCCGCCCACCGGTGCCGCCCGTGAACGAGCGGTGCGAGAGCGATTCGTCCTGCGCGCCCTCCTGCCCGACGACGAGCACTCGGGCACCGCCACCTTCGAGCCGACCCCGGTAGAACATCGGCCCGAAGTGCCAGCGGAACTCCTCCTTGCCGCTCCAGCGCAGCCCGATGCCGCGGTAGTTCGGCGTCTCGGCGAAGAGCCGGGCGAACGGGCTCGCCGGCACGGGACCGCGGTCGAACTCCCAGGGGGTGCCCCGCCCGGTCCAGTAGTCGTTCCCCATCGTTCGCTCCGTTCCACCGTCCGTCTCCGGCCGGTCGTCTCTGCGGCGTGTTCGCGCCAGCGTCGTGCGTCGTGCGACGGGCGCCGTGCGACGAGTCCGTCAGCCCGTCGGTGCCTGCGGCGGCAGCTTGGGTGGCGTCTTGCGCACGACGGCGTCGTTCGGCGCCGGCCGGGTTCTGCCGCCATTGAGCACCACGGGCGCCAACGGCTTGTTGTTGAGACCCCGCCATGGCGGCGGAGATACCGGTTTCGGGCGCGGCGACGGCGGTCGGGGCTGGGCGATCGGCGTCCCGGGCTTCGGTGGGACCGGTCGTTTGAGGCTCGGGTCGACGAACTGGGCGAGCGATCGAGCGGTGTCGACCCGGGGCACACCGAACGGGCCAAGCGCGAAGAGATCGATGATCGTCTTGGGGATGCTGGCGTTCGAATGCCAGGTGTTGTCGATGCTCTTG
>JAYUAM010000523.1:0-1585 GCA_043741295.1 Acidimicrobiia bacterium | reverse complement strand
CCGCAGGACGCCGCCTGGCTGTTCTACACGAGCGGCACCACCGGGCGGCCCAAGGGAGCGACTCTCACCCACCGCAACCTGCTCATGGCGTCGCTCAGCTACTTCGCCGACATCGACGCGGTGCTGCCGCAGGACTGCATCCTCCACGCCGCGCCGCTGTCGCACGGTTCGGGGCTCTACGGGCTGCCGCACATCGCGCGCGGGGCGGTCAGCGTCGTGCCGCAGTCCGGCGGCGTCGACGGCGACGAGATCGCCGCCCTGCTGCAGCGCTGGCCGAAGATGTCGTTGTTCGCTGCGCCCACCATGGTGAAGCGGCTGGCCGGTGACCGGGCGATCGCCGCCACCGACCTGTCCCACCTGAAGACCATCATCTACGGCGGCGCACCGATGTACCTGGCCGACCTCGAGGACGCCCTCGCCGTCTTCGGCCCCCGCCTGGCGCAGATCTACGGGCAGGGCGAGACGCCGATGACGATCACCGCCCTCTCCAAGACAGACCACGCCGACCGGAACCATCCCCGTTGGCGGGACCGCATGCAGAGCGTCGGCGTTCCCCGCACCGACGTCGAGGTCCGCGTCGTCGATGACACCGGGCGCGAGCTCCCGGCCGGCGAGGTCGGCGAGGTCGTGGTGCGGGGCGACGTCGTGATGGCCGGCTACTGGAAGTCCCCCGACGCAACCGCCGAGGCGCTGCTGGCCGGCTGGCTGCACACCGGCGACATCGGCAGCTTCGACCCCGATGGCTACCTCACGTTGCGCGACCGGTCCAAGGACCTGATCATCAGCGGCGGGATGAACATCTACCCGCGCGAGGTCGAGGAGGCGCTGCTCCGCCACCCCGGCGTCCGGGCGGCCTCCGTGGTCGGCCGGCCCGACGCGGAGTGGGGCGAGGCGGTGGTGGCCTTCGTGGTGGCCGCCGACGGCGCCGCTCCGCCGCCGGTCGAGGATCTCGACCGGACGTGCCTCGACCACATCGCCCGGTACAAGCGGCCGAAGGACTACCGGTTCGTCGATGCCCTGCCGACCAACAACTACGGCAAGGTGGTCAAGCGCGAGCTGCGCGACCGGCTCCGGGCCGAAGCAGACGCGCCGGGTTCGGGCTGACGTCGTCGAGCCCCGGCGATGTCGCCGGGTTCGGCCGGTAGGGCCGGCGCCAACGACCTGTTACGTTCGGCGCCGAGGTCGGGGGCCTTGGGTTGGTCCGCTTGATCGCAGCACTGGTCTGTCTGATCCACTGACGAACGACGAGGAGGCCGTCCCCATGAAGCTCGCTCTGTACCTGCCGAACTTTCGAGACAAGGTGACCGTCAAGGAGCTGGAGGATCTCACCAGCCTTGCCGAGGAGCTCGACTTCGACTCCGTCTGGACGCTCGACCGGATCGTCGTCCCGGAGGCCTCCGATCGTCAGGAGCTCAAGTACCCGTTCGGCATGATGGAGCAGTTCCCGACGGGCCTGCCGGTGTCAGCCCGCGGCGAGTGGCTCCAGGGCTGGCCACTGATCCCGTGGCTCGCGGCGAAGACGACGAAGGTGCGGATCGGCATGAGCATCACCGACACGCCCTACCGCGCGCCCGGCGTGCTCGCG
>JAYUAM010000522.1:0-1585 GCA_043741295.1 Acidimicrobiia bacterium | reverse complement strand
CGCGACCGACGAACTCCTCCGAGCTGCCGAGCTGGTACACGTTCGCCGTGTCCCAGAGGTTGATGCCCAGCTCCACCGCCTGGCGGAAGAACGGCTGCGACGCCTCCTCGTCGAGCGACCAAGCGTTGAACCCGGTCGTCGTGTCGCCGTAGCTCATGCAACCGAGCGCGATCCGGCTGACCTTCAGGCCCGACCGGCCGAGACGCACGTACTCCATGGGAACTCCTTCGCCGTCGACGCGCCGAGGCCGATAGTCGAGCGGCCGTCTCGTGTCGGCGCGTGACCCTATCCGCCGCTGCGGGGGCGCCGGCGCGGGTAGCGGCGTTCAGTCATCGGGCAGCGCGGCAAAGTCGCGCTTGGTGTCCTTGTACCAACGCATTCCCGAGACGGGGTGCCGCCACCGACGCTTCATCGCCTGAAGCGCGTCTTGGTGCGTCGTATCGCCGCCGGCGACCGCTTCTTTCTGATGCCGGTCCGCGGCCTTGATCACCTCGTCGGCGGAGCTCCCTCGAAGCGCGAGATCGCACGGTCCACCCAGTTGCTTGCACGTCATGGTCTTCATCGCGGCCGTTCCCTTTCCTGGTGTTCGTTTCTATATCTCCTGACATCCATGGTCGCAAGGACCTCGGGGTCGGCGATCAGCTCAATCTCGCGCACGCGGCCGGCGTCGACGTGGAACACGAACGCCACCTTGACCACGCCGGCGGCGATCCACGCCGCGCCGAGGTCACCGTCGATGGTGACCGGCGCGGCACCCCTGGCCCCGTTCAGACGGTCGGCCACTGCCGCCGCACCGTCGTACACCGGGTTCGTGCCCATCCTTTGCCCGACGAGGTCGGCTCGCATCACCGCGTCGGGCGCGAGCAGCGACAGCAGCGTGGTGAGATCCCCGCCGCGGGTCGCAACGAGGAAGGCGTCGACGACTCGGCGGCTCTCCGCGCGCGCGGTCGGCTCCGGGAGACCCTGCACCTTGCGTCTCGCCCGGCTCGCCAGCTGGCGCACCGCTGTGCCCGAGCGACCCAGGATCTCGCTGATCTCGTCGAACGCGTAGCCGAAGACATCGTGCAGCACGAACGCCGCCCGTTCGGCCGGCTGGAGGGCATCGAGAACGATCTGCATCGCGCCACCGACCTGGTCGGCCAGGAGGGCGTCGGCCTCCAGGTCGACCAACGAGAACTCCATCGATGTCGGGTCGCCCGATAACGGGTCGACCGGTAGCGCCGCCTCGAACTCCGACCTGGTACGTCGCTTGCGGAGCTGATCGAGGCACAGCCGCGTCACGACGGTCGTCAGCCAGGCGGGCAGGTCGTCGATGCCGTCGGTGCGGGCCAGCCGCAGCCGGGCCTCCTGCAGCACGTCGTCCACATCCATCGTCGACCCGAGGATCCGCGTGGCGATCGCCGTCAGGCGGGGCACCTCCGGCTGGAAGTCAGTCGCGTCCATCGTCACGTCCTGTTGACGTACGCCGTGCCGGAGATGTGACCGCTCCCCGCGTCACACTCGGCGATCGGCGAACGTCAATCCGGCATGAACGCTTCACACCCCTCGTATACACAGTCGCCGACCTCGACGCGGCACGCGCCGA
>JAYUAM010000521.1:0-1587 GCA_043741295.1 Acidimicrobiia bacterium | reverse complement strand
GGGCTCGGCTGCCGAGCGCGATCGCCGTTCGGCGCTTGGCTCGTGCCAACCACCACATCACCCCTAGCGAGAGCGTGGCGAGGGCCACACCGACCGGGCTTGCGGCCGGTCGCTCGCCCGACATGAGTGTCGTGACCGCGTCGTACGTGACATAGGCCGCGAGCGCGACGAGGGAGGCGGCCACGAGGCGCTGGGCCCGGCGCTCCACCCGTTCGACGGCCTCGTCGTCAACCGCCCGACGTTCGGCTTGGAGCCGCCAGACGAGGATCAGGCCCGACGACACCTCGACGAAGCTGTCGATCCCGAAGCCAAGCAGCGCAACCGACCCGGCGGCGAGCGCCGCCGCGACCGCGATGAACCCTTCGGCAACGTTCCAGCAGACGGTCAGGTATTCGAGGCGCAGGCCGCGCGACAGCAGGCGGGCGCGCTCGGGCGAGGTCGTCAGCGCGGTCATGCGTGACTGACCTCCTCGATGCGCCGCCGGTCGCGGGCCTCGAGCTGGAACGTCGAGTGCTCGATGTCGAAGATCCCCGACAGGCAGCGACACAGGTGGTCGAGGACGGCCGGCGGGTCGGCCCCCTCATCGAGCACCACATGGGCGGACACCACGTTCATCCCCGAGGTGATCGTCCAGGCGTGGAGGTCGTGGACATCGGACACGCCGGGCGCTTCGAGGATGTGCGAGCGGACCTGGCCCATGTCGAGGCCTTTGGGCGTGGCTTCAAGGAGCACGTCCACCGCGTCACGCAGGAGCCGCCAGGTGCGCGGCAGGATGAGGAGACCGATGAGGGCCGAGGCGAGGGCGTCGGCGGTCGTCCAGCCGGTCGCCGCGATCACGAGCGCGGCGATGATGACTGCCGCCGATCCCGCGAAGTCGCCCATGACCTCGAGATACGCGCCGCGCATGTTGAGGCTGAGGCGCTGGCCGTCACGCAGGAGCAAGAGTGACGCGCCGTTGGCGGCGAGGCCGACGAGCGCCACGACGAGCATGAGACCGAACGCGATCTCTGGTGGCTCGGACAGCCGCCGCCACGCCTCGTAGAGGACGAACGCCGCGACGCCGAACAGGAGTACAGCGTTTACGACGGCCGCGAGGATCTCGAGGCGCAGGTAGCCGAACGTCCGGTTCCGGTCGGCGGGCCGTTCGGCCATCCAGATCGCCAGCAGGGCAAGGCTGATACCCGCCACGTCGGTGAACATATGGGCCGCGTCGGCGAGGAGCGCGAGGCTGTTCGACAGGTAGCCGCCGATCACCTCGACGACAAGGACCGCGACGGTCAACCCGAGAACGACGACGAGGCGATCGCGGGTGGCATGCGCCGCGCTCTGGGGCTCGGTCACTCAGCCCGCCTCGCGCATCGGGTGCGTCACGGGTTCCGCGGCATGGCCCAGCCCGTCGAGGAGTAGGCGGCGGACGTGGGCGTCAGCGAGTCGGTAGTGGGCGATCCGCCCGACCTTGCGCCGGCTGACAACGCCCTGTTCGCGGAGCGGCGCGAGCTGGTGGCTCAGGCCCGAGATCGAAAGGTCGAGGAGAAGCGCCAGGTCCGACACGCAGAGCTCCTCGGCCATGGAGAGCGCGTGGAGGAC
>JAYUAM010000520.1:0-1588 GCA_043741295.1 Acidimicrobiia bacterium | reverse complement strand
TCGTGCGCGACTTCGATTCGGCCGGCCTCGCCCTCACGAGCCACGAGATGCCGCTCCTCGTCGAGGTCGCGCGCGACAAGCGGGTCGCCGAGCTGCTCGGTGAACGGCTCGACGGCAACCGCTTCGCCGTGCGCCTCGGCGACCGCGGCGCCCTCAAGCAGGCGCTGCTCCACCTCGGCTGGCCGGTGGCCGACGAGGCGGGCTACGTCGAGGGCGCGAGCCTCGGCGACGTCACGCTGCGGTGCGAGATGCGTGGGTATCAGGCCGACGCCGTGGGTGCGTGGTGGCAGGGCGGCGACGCGGCGGCCGGCAACGGCGTCGTCGTGCTCCCGTGCGGCGCCGGCAAGACGGTGGTCGGTCTCGCGGCGATGGCCGCCGCCGGCGCCCACACCCTGATCGTCGTCACCAACATCACCTCGGCCCGCCAGTGGATCCGTGAGCTGCTCGACAAGACCGACCTCACAGCCGGACAGGTGGGCGAGTACTCGGGCGACCGCAAGGAGATCCGTCCCGTCACGATCGCCACCTACCAGGTGCTCACGTGGTCGCCGCACAGCAAGGCGAGCCGCCGGGCGAGCGCCGACCAGCTCGACGACACGCTGCCAGACCGCGCGATGGCCGGAGCCAACTCGGAGCGCCCGCCCGACGAGCTCGCCTCGTGGTATCCGCACCTCGGCGTGTTCGACCGGACGGAGTGGGGACTGATCATCTACGACGAGGTCCACCTGCTGCCGGCCCCGGTCTTCCGGGCGACGGCGCGCATCCAGGCCGTGCGCCGGCTCGGTCTCACGGCCACGCTCGTGCGCGAGGACGGCAAGGAGTCCGACGTGTTCAGCCTCATCGGGCCGAAGCGGTTCGACGTGCCGTGGAAGGAGCTCGAGCTGCACGGGTGGATCGCCCCCGCCGTGTGCACCGAGGTGCGCGTCGAGCTGCCAGAGGCGGCCCGCATGGAGTACGCGCTGGCCGACCCGACGCAGCGCTACCGGCTCGCGGCGTCGTCTCGTCGCAAGGTCGACGTCGTGCGCCGGCTCGTCGAACGACACCGCGACGACCGCGTGCTCGTGATCGGCCAGTTCGTCGACCAGCTGAAGATGATCGCCGAGGAGCTCGGCGCGCCGCTCATCACCGGGCAGACGACGCAGCGCGTGCGCGAGGTCCGCTTCGAGGCCTTCCGCACCGGTGCGATTCCGGTGCTCGTCGTGTCGAAGGTGGCGAACTTTTCGATCGACCTACCGGAGGCGAACGTCGCGATCCAGGTGTCCGGCACGTTCGGCAGCCGCCAGGAGGAGGCCCAGCGTCTCGGGCGGATCATGCGCCCGAAGGCCGACCAGGGTCAGGCGAGCTTCTACGCCGTGGTCACGCGCGACACCGTCGACCAGTCGTTCGCCCTCAACCGTCAGCGCTTCCTGGCCGAGCAGGGCTACGACTACCGGATCGTCGACGCAACGTCGATCTGACCGGACGTCGATCTGACCGGACGTCGATCTGAGTTGCGTTACCAGAAGCCGGGTAGCGGCTCGCTCGTCGCACCGCCCTTGGCGTAGCGGGCGAGGCGTTCGCGGCCCTCGTTCGAGAGCACGTCGACGAC
>JAYUAM010000519.1:0-1589 GCA_043741295.1 Acidimicrobiia bacterium | reverse complement strand
GTCGTCGTCGAATTCAGGCATCTCGACGAAGGCGGCGCCGATGGCGTCCGGCACGTGGGCATCACTTCCGGCGCCGGCGAGGAGCCCGTGCGCATCGGCGTAGTCGGCCGCCCGTCGGTTGAGGTGCTCGAGCGACGTCTTGGCGTTACGGGTCTCGACTGCATCGACGAGCCCGTCGCGGACCAGCGCGTCGAGCGCCGGCTCGGACAGCCGAGTACGCATCGGATCGAACGGATGCGGCACGTACACGACCCCACCCTGGGCGCGGATGGCGGCCGCCGCCTCGTTCGGCGGCAGGCCGGCCGGAACCCGCTCGCGCAGGAACAGACCGATGATCTCACCGGCGTGCGTCCTCACCTCCTCCCCTACCACGACCCGACAGGGCAGCTCGTGGAGCAGGTGCAGTGCCCCGGCGATGGTGTTGTGGTCGGTGATGCAGAGCACGTCGATGCCGGTCGCCGTCACCGAGGTGGCAAGCTCGTCGGGCGTCGTCGTCGAGTCACCAGACCACATCGTGTGACTGTGCAGGTCGACACGAACGGAACCGGCGCGCCGCGGCTCACCGAGATGCGGGTGGCGCGCCACCGCCTCCGCAGTCGGTTCGTTCGGCACGGACGACGACGCTACCGGGTGGTGCTATCGGGTGGAGTGCGCCGCCAGACTCGCCGTCATCCGAGCGTCCATCCGGCGAGGTCGGCGACGAGGTTGGTCGTCTGCTGGCTGTAGAGGCACACGGTGCGCGCCGCGCTCAGCCGGACGACGACCAGGTTCGGCCGAGTGTCATGCACGAGCCCGTTGAGGTTCGACGCCAGCGGGCGCGCGCCACACGGCCAGACGGTCACGTACCCGGCGGCGGTCTGCTCGACCGAGGTCACGTTCATCACGACGGCCGTGGCCCCGAGCGGCGCGTAACGGTCGAGGTCCAGCGTGATCGTCGAGTTGCCGAGCACCGGGCCGGGGGCGCCGATGTTCTCGCGCGTGTCGAGCACACGGAGCGGGTTCTGGGTCGACACCTCGGAAGCCTTCGGCACGTACCAGCCGGCGAGATCGGCCACGAGGTCGATCTGGGCCTGCGAATACAGACAGACGGTGGCACCGGGCCCGAGCGGAACCACCGCCAGGTTCGGTCGGGTGTCGTAGAGCCGGCTGTTCAGGTTGGAGACCAACGGGCGCGTCGCGCCGCACGGGAACGCGCTGACATACCCGGAGCCCCACAGGTTTTCGGTCCCCGTCAGGTTGAGCACGACGGCGCTCGCGCCCGGCGGCGCCACCGACGAAAGGTCGAGCGTGATCTGGCGGTCGGGACCCACCTTCGCCTCCGGGGCCCCGAGACCGACGCGGGTGTCGAGCACGCGCGTCGGGTCGACCGGACGGTACTGCTGGCCCGTCGGGGCGACGTAGCCGGCGAGGTCGACGATGAGATGCGACGAGCGCTGCGTGAACAGGCACACCGAACCGTCGCTCGCCAGGCGCACCTGCACGAGATTGGCCGCCGTCTCGCCGATGGCGTAGTTCACGTTCGAGGCGAGCGGTCGGGGAATGTCGCAGGGGTATGCGGTCGCGTAGCCGGGCCCGACGGGCTCGGTCGC
>JAYUAM010000518.1:0-4028 GCA_043741295.1 Acidimicrobiia bacterium | reverse complement strand
GCGAGGGTGTCGAGGGCGGCGAGCGCGTGGTCGAGGCGGGTCACCGGGTTGACGAACGCCATTCGCAGCACCGATCGGTCGCGCCAACGCGTCGGGACGATCAGGAAGTCGCCGTCGATGGCGTGGCGACGCGACCAGCGGTCATAGTCGTCGCCCATCCAGCCCGGCCGCTCGAAGAGCACGACCGACAGCATCGGCTCGGTCAGCAAGTGCAGGAACGGGCGCTCCCGGATGGCGTCGGCCACGGCCCGTGCGGTCGACAGGCCGGCCTCGACCGCGGCGGCGTAGGCGTGGGTGCCGTGGGTCGCCAGGCTGAACCACAACGGCAGGCCGCGCGGCCGGCGCGTGAGGTGCACGGCCAGATCGGCCGGGTTCCACGTCGTGCGGTCGACGGCGTCGAGGTAGACGGCGTGCTGGCCGTGGGCCGCCAGGGCCCGCTCGGGATGGCGGTAGACGAGCGCGCAGCTGTCGTAGGGAGCGAACAGCCACTTGTGCGGATCGACGATGAACGAGTCGGCGCGTTCGATGCCGACGAACCGCGGGCGGGCGCTGGGCGCGGCGAGTCCGGCGCCGCCGTAGGCACCGTCGACGTGAAGCCAGATGCCGTCGCGTTCGCACTCGTCGGCCGTCGTGGCGAGGTCATCGATGATGCCGGCGTTCGTCGTGCCGGCGCTGGCGACGACGGCGAACACCCGACGCCCGTGTGCGCCGGGCAATCCGGCCGGCCCGTTCGAGGCAGCGGCCGCGCGGGCCGCGTCGGCGTCGGCGTCGCCGCCGGCCGCGTCGGCATCGAGGGCGGCCCGCAACGCCAGCCCGGTCAACCGCCCGAGCTCGTCGCCGGGCACCGCGACGACGTCGACCCCCATCACGTCGGCGGCGGCGCGGATCGACGAGTGCGCATCGGCCGTGCAGGCGAGCGCCCATCCGCGTACCGGTCGAGCCGGTAGCCCGTTGGCGACCCGTGCCGCCTGCGCGGCGTGCCGCGCCGCAACGAGTGCCGACAGGTTGCCCGACGTGCCGCCCGAGACGAAGCACCCGCCGGCGGTGTCGGGCCAGCCGAGCAGTCCGGTGATCCAGGCCAGTGCCTGGTTCTCGGCGTGGATCGGCCCGGCCCCCGATTCCCACAGGCCGGCGAAGATGTTCGACAGACCGGTCGCCATGTCGAACGCCGTGGCCGCCCGGGTCGGCGCACACGGGATGTAGCCCCAGTTGTCGGGGTCGTCCATCGCCCGGGTGGCGGGCAGCAGCACCTCGTCGAACAGCCGGAGCGCCTCGATGGCGCCGATGCCGAGCGGCGTGATCGTCGCTCCAGTGGCCAGTGTCAGCTCGTCACCCGGCCGCGCCCGCGTCGTCGGGTCGGTGGGCTTCCACACCCGGTGCGCCACCCAGTCGAGGATCGCCCGCACGGTCTCGCTCTCGTCGCCCCACGGCGACCGTGCAGACGGATCGGTGGACACGGTTCAGCGCGTCACGCAGGCGGCGGGGAGGTCGAACCAGCGGAGGTGTTCGAAGTCCGGCGACAGTCCACGTGGCGCGTCATCATCGGCCGCCTCGGACCGGCTCGCGAACAGGGTCGACGCCTCGGCCAGGTACTCGTCGAGCGCGCATTCGGGCGCCCGCTCGTCGTGGGTCGGCCAGGTCATCGCGCCGGTCGCCGGGTCATACCCGACATCGGTCAGGCGTAGCGGCGGCTCGACTGGTCCGGTGCGGTGACGCCACAGACCCGACGCCGGGTCGAAGCGGTAGTCGGCGAGCAGGAGGTGGCCATGCGAGGACACCATCGCCACGGCGCGCACGACGTAGCGGAACACCGCCTCGCTGATGAAGTAGTTGAAGTTGACCCGCACCCAGCCGGGCTTGATGCCCTCGCAGCCCTGGGAGATCTCGCGCTCGAACTCGTGCGAGCGTTCGAGGTCGATGCCGAGCAGTCGGTGACCGTACGGGCCAGCGCACGAGCAGCCGCCGCGTGACTGGATGCCGAACAGGTCGTTCAAGAGTGCGACGACGTAGTTGTGGTGCAGGTAGCGCCCGTCGGGCCGGCGCACGACGAACGAGACGATCGACAACCGCTCGGCGGTGAGGTTGCCGAGGATCTGGATCTCGGGCTGCTGCCGCCAGGCGTCGAGGGCGCGATGCACGAAGTCGGCCTCGTGGGCGCGGATCGTGTCGATGCCGACCGCGTCCTTGAGCTGGAACACGAGCCCGGCCCGGATCGATTCGATGATCGCTGGCGTGCCGCCCTCCTCACGGTGCACGGGGTCGTCGAGGTAGCGATGCTCCACCGGGTTCACATAGGCGACCGTGCCGCCTCCCACCACGTCGGGGACGCGGTTCGTCAGCAGCGAGCGCCTCGCCACGAGCACGCCCGGCGTGCCCGGCCCGCCGATGAACTTGTGCGGGCTCAGGAACACGGCGTCCTTGTATCCGAGGGGATGGTCGGGGCACGTCGGGTACATCTCGATCTGCACGTACGGCGCGGCGGCGGCGAAGTCCCAGAAGCTGAGCGCGCCGTGGCGGTGGAGGATGTCGGCCAGTGCGCAGGTGTTGGACATGATGCCGGTGACGTTCGACGCCGCCGAGAACGAGCCGATCTTCAACGGCCGGTCGGCGTAGCGCACCAGCTCGGCTTCGAGGCGGGCCTGGTCGATGTGGCCGTCGGCATCCTCGGGGATGACCACGACGTCGGCCACCGACTCGCGCCAGGGCAGCTCGTTGGAGTGGTGCTCGAACGGCCCGATGAAGATCACCGGCCGGTCGTCGGCGGGCACGTGCGACGACAGCCCATGGCGGTCCTCCAGTGCCGAGGGGATGCGCAGGCCGAGGATGCCGACGAGCCGGTCGATCGCCGACGTCGACCCCGAGCCGCAGAAGATCACGCACGTCTCGTCGTCGCCGCCGACGGCCTCATGCACGATGCGCCGGGCATCGTCGCGCAGGCGCGTCGTCTGCAGACCGGTGCCGCTCGACTCGGTGTGGGTGTTGGCGTAGCGGGGGAGCACCTCGTGGCGGATGAAGTCCTCCACGAAGTCGAGCGCCCGCCCCGAGGCCGTGTAGTCGGCGTAGGTGACCCGGCGGGGGCCGTACGGCCCGTCCATCACCAGGTCGTCGCCGATGACGGCGTTGCGGATGCGGGCGAGGATCGGCGGGTCGACCAGGTCCGGATTCCGATCGGCGATCGCCAGGAGCGGCTGGTCGGTGCTCATGCGATGACCGTATCGCTGGTCGCCCGTATTCCGCTCGGCCGCGGTGGAGCCGGTCGCTACGCTCAACGGCCCTATGGGGCCACGGGGCGCGCAGGTGTACCTCGCCACGGCGCGGGCCAGCTTCCGCCAGCAGTCCACCTACCGGGCGGCGACCGTCGCCGGCGCGTTCACCAACACCGTGTTCGGGTTCGTGCTCGCCGGTGTGCTGCAGGCCGCCTACAACGACCGGGCCGCCTCTGGATCGAGCACTGTCGGCGCCCTCGACCGGACGAGCGCGATCACGTTCACCTTTGTCGCCCAGGGCCTGCTCGCGGTGATGGGCGCGTTCGGTTGGCGGGAGGTGGCCGAGCGGGTGCGCACCGGCGACATCGCCGTCGACCTCTACCGGCCGGTGTCGTTCTCGGGCTGGTGGGCGTCGGTGTGGGCCGGCCGGGCGGCGTTTGCGTTCGTCGCCCGCGGGCTTCCGCCGTTCCTCGTCGGCGCGCTCGTGTACCACCTGCGCCTGCCCGCACAAGCTTCGACGTGGCCGGCGTTCCTCGTGAGCGTGGCAATCGGCACCATGGTGGGGTCTCGGCTCTGGCTCGCGGTGAACCTGCTCGCCTTCTGGGTCGTGGAGATACGGGGCATGGTGATTCTCACGGTGAACGTGCTTATCCTCGCCGCCGGTTTCGCGATCCCGCTCCAGTTCGTCACCGGCTGGCCGGGCGCACTGTGCCGTGCCAGTCCGTTCGCCGCGCTCGCCCAGTTTCCGATCGAGGTCTTCCTCGAGTTGCGACCGGGTTGGCGGGCATGGTTGCCGCAGCTCGCCTGGCTGGTCGCGCTCGA
>JAYUAM010000517.1:0-1594 GCA_043741295.1 Acidimicrobiia bacterium | reverse complement strand
TGCGGCTTCACCCGATCCCGGTCTCGGCGTTGCTCGGCGACAACGTGGTCGACCCTTCGGTGAACACGCCGTGGTACGACGGCCCGCCCCTGCTCGACCTGTTGGAGACGATCGACCTCGATGACGCCGGCTCCGATGATCGCGCCACGGCCGCGGTCGGCGCGCGCCTGGCGGTCCAGTGGGTGATCCGTTCCGGGAGCGACTACCGCGGCTACGCCGGCCTGCTCACGGGTGGCGCGCTGCGCGTCGGCGACGCCATCGCCGTCCTTCCGTCGGGGCTCACGAGCATCGTGTCGGGCATCACCCGCGGCGGCGACGGCGTCGAACACGCCCTGTCCGGCGACGCGATCGCCGTGTCGCTCGCCGACCACGTCGACGTCGGACGGGGCGACGTGCTCGCCGTGTTCGACGCGGTGCTCCCGCCGGCGGCGACGACCGAGATCGTGGCCGACGTGTGCTGGATGATCGACGAGCCGGTGCGGGTCGGGAGCCGCTTCGTCGCCAAGCACCTGGCGAGCCAGGTCATGGCGACGGTGACCGGGATCGTGCACCGGCTCGACCCCGACACGCTGGTGCCCGTCGCCACTGACACGCTGGCGCTCAACGACCTCGGGCGCGTGCGCGTGGTGCTCGCCGAACCGATCGTCGCCGACCGCTACGTCGACGAGCCGTCCGGCGGTCGTCTCGTACTCGTCGACCCGGTCACGAACGCGACGGCCGGCGCGCTCATGGTGCGTGAGATCATCGTCGGATGAGCGACACCGACGACGTTCGGGGCGACGAAACCGACGACCGCGTGCCGGGTGGCCGGCCGCTCCACAGCGTCGCCCTCGTCGGTGCCGGCCCCGGCGACCCGGAGCTGCTGACGCTGCGCGCCGCCCGCTACCTCGCCGCCGCCGAGGTCGTGCTGCACGACCGACTCGTCGCCGACGAAGTTCTCGCCCTCGTGCCGGCTGATGCCCGACTCGTCGACGTCGGCAAGGGCCCAGGCGGTGGTTGTCCGCAGGAACGGATCAACGAGCTGCTCGTGCTGTTCGCCCTCGCCGGGCGTCGCGTCGTGCGGCTGAAGGCCGGCGACCCCTACGTGTTCGGGCGCGGCCGCGAAGAGGCCGATGCCCTCGAGGCGGCGGGTATCGCCTACGAGGTCGTACCCGGCCTGAGCTCGGCGCTCGCCGGGCCGGCGTCGGTCGGGATACCGGTCACCCACCGGGCGGCGGCGGCATCGTTCACCGTCGTCACCGCGGCACGGGCGGCGGGGGAGCCGGAGCCCGACTGGGAGGCGCTGGCCCGCCTCGGCGGCACGATCGTGGTGCTCATGGGGGCCGCCCGCCGGGCCGAGGTGGCCGCCGCGCTCGTGGCCGGCGGGCTCGACCCGGCCACGCCCGTCGCCGCGATCACCGACGCCACGACGCCGGACGCCGTCACCGTCACCGGCCGACTCGGCCAGCTCGGCGCGCTCGACATCCGGTCGCCCGCCGTCATCGTCGTCGGTGCGGTCGCCGCGTTCGCCGAGTCGGGCGACGAGTACCGGGCGTCAGCCCGGGCGCAGCCCGCCATCGGAGTGGAGCAGCTGCCCGTTGACCCACTGCCCCGC
>JAYUAM010000516.1:0-9355 GCA_043741295.1 Acidimicrobiia bacterium | reverse complement strand
GACGTGCTCGGAGGCGAACGCATCGCGACGCTCCTCGGTGGACGCGATCGCCGCCTCCACCGGTTCGAGCTCCTCCAGCACCGCCAGCTCGTCATCCTCGAGCGACGACTCGCGCGCCTTCGACGTGGCCAGCTCGTGTTGCAACGTCTCGGCCACCCGCGGGACCGACGTGACCCCCAGCCGCTTCGTGAGCTCGGCCTGCTTCGCCCGGCACGTGGCGATCTCGCGTTCGACGGCATCCTGGCGCTTGGCGAGGACGTCGCGCTGCGCGCCGAGACGCGTGAGTTCGGTCGCCGCCGCCTGCTCCCCGGCCACCAGCTCGTCGGCCTTGCGCCGCTCCGGGAGGTGGGCGAGGCGGTGGCGGGCCTGATCGGTGACGGTGTCGAGGTCCTGTAGTGCGACCAGAGCATCGAGCTCGGCGGTCATTGGCTCCCTGTCGTAACTGGTGTGCGGGTTGCGGGCGTCTGTGTCATGGCTTCTTCGTGGTCGGCGGGGCTTTCGCCGTCGGCGGGGTCGCGCCGGCGTCGCCTGCTGCGGCGTCGCCCGGCACCGTAGTGGTCGGCTTCGGTCCGGCGATCACGAACCCGCCGGAGTGGCAGTTGAAGGTGCCCTGACCGCGCGGCACGGTGGCCACGGGGGCGGCGAAGTCGTTCGGGTCGGGCGGTTCGTAGGCCGCCTGCTTGCCGGGCACCATCCGGGTGCCGGTCTCCTCGCTGCCGACCACGACACCGACGCAGTCCTGACCGGGGGCGATGAGCTTGACGGCCGGGCGCGCCGGCTTCGGCGGGGCCGGCCAGTCGACCGGTTCGACGCCGGCGAGCATCGTCTCCATGTAGTTCTTCCAGATCAACGTGGGGTACGTGCCGCCCTGCACGCGGTCGATGGCCTGCTGGGGCGCCTGAGCGTGCACGAACTGATCGACGTCGTCCATCGACTCCGGCAGCTTCGGGTTGCCGAGGTACACCGACGTCGTGAGCTGCGGCGTGAAGCCGATGAACCAGGCGTGCAGGTTGCGGTCGTAAGTGCCCGTCTTGCCGGCCGCCGGCCGGTCACCGTCGAGCTTGCCGCGGGTCGCAGTGCCCTGGCGGATCACGCCCTTCAGGATGTCGACCGCCGTGGCTGCGACGCCGGGGTCGAGCACCTGCTTCCCGACGACCTCGTGCTGGTACACGACCCGACCGTCGGCATCTTCGATGCGTTCGACGTAGTACGGGTCGCGCTGCACGCCGAGGTTGGCAATGGTCGAGTAGCCGGCCGCCATGTCGAGCGGCGATACCTCGTTGCCGCCGGTGGCGAACGCGAAGATGTCGTCCAGCTTGCCCTTCACGCCCATGGCGTGGGCCATGGCGATGACGCGCGGTCCCCCGACCGACAGGTACATGCGCACGAACGCGCAGTTCACCGAGTTCCACGTCATCCGGTCGACCGATCCCGCTTCGGAGTGGATGTTCTCCTGCTTGAAGGGGTCGTCGGAAGCCACCGGCTTGTGCCAGAACTGGCACGTCTGGGCGTTGTTCGTGCCGTCGACGAAGTCGTTCGGCTGCACGCCAGCGGAGAGGGCGGCGGCGAGGATGAACCCTTTGATCGACGAACCAGTCTGGCGCCCGGTGGTGGCGAGGTTCACCTGGGTCGCGTCGAAGCCCGGGCCACCGACCATCGCCTTGATCGCTCCCGTGGCGTTGTCGAGCGACACGATCGCCGCCTCGAACCGGCCGTTCGTGTCGGGCAGCTCGTCACGCTTGGCCTTCTCGGCCGCCGCCTGCGCCCGTGGGTCGAAGGTCGTGTACACCTTCAGCCCACCGCGGAAGAGCCGGTTGTACCGGGTCTGGTAGTCGGGCCCGAGGACGTCGGACTTGTTGAGCAGGAACTGGCGAACCTCGGCGGTGAAGTAGGTGCGGGCGAGGTCCACCTTCACGCCCTTCTGGATGCGGTCGGGCAACGGCCAGGTGTCACCAGCGACCGACGCGTCGAACGCCGAGAGCTTGCCGACCTTCACGAGCCGGGTGAGCGCCTCCTTGAAGCGCGACCGTGACCGCTCGGACCGGTAGATCGGGTCGTAGCCGGCCGGGTTGCGGATCATGCCGGCGAGGAACGCCCCTTCGAGCAGATCGAGCTGCTCCACGTCCTTGCCGAAGTAGGTCTGCGCCGCCGCCTGCAGGCCATACGCGTTGTTGCCGAGGTAGATCCGATTGAGGTACTCCTGCAGGATCTGGTCCTTGGTCATCTTCTTCTCGAGCTCGACGGCGTAGGCCGCCTCGAGGATCTTGCGGTTGGCGTCGCGCTTCGAGCCGACGAGCGCGTTCTTCACGAGCTGCTGGGTGACCGTCGAGCCGCCCTGGGTCGTACCACCGGCCGACACGTTCGCCAGCCCGGCCCGCAGCAGGCCCTTCACGTTGACGCCCTTGTGCTCGTAGAAGCCGGCATCCTCGACGGCGAGCACGGCGGAGATCACGTCCTTGGGCACCTGGGCGAGGGTGAAGGGCTGGATGTTCTCTACGTTCAAGCGGTCGATCGGGTTCTTGTCGACGTCGAAGACGACGGACGCGGCCGACAGCGTGCTGAGCGGCGGGAGCACGCCGGCCCGCAGCGTCGGCGACGTCACCACCCGGGCGAGGGGCGGCATCATGGCCACCACCACCCCGGTGAGGCCGAGGCCGGCGATGACGACCACGAGAGCCAGTCGGAGCAGCGTGCGCACGGTGGTTGAACGGTAGCGTGCCGGACCATGGCGACACCGGTCATCCCCGCGCACGGCAACGCGGCGCAGGCGCTGCGGCCGTTCCGCTTCGGCGTCCAGGCCAGCGGCACGATGGACCGCAAGGCATGGGTCGAGCTCGCCCGTCGCGTCGAGCAGCAGGGCTACTCGACGCTGACGTTGCCGGATCACTTCGACGACCAGTTCTCCCCCGTCCCTGCGCTCATGGCGGCGGCCGACGCCACCGAGCGCCTACGCGTCGGTTCGCTCGTGTGGGACAACGACTACCGCCATCCGGTCGTGCTCGCCAAGGAGCTCGCCACGCTCGACGTCCTGTCCGACGGACGCCTGGAGATCGGCATCGGCGCCGGTTGGATGCGCACCGACTACGAGGCCGCCGGGATGACCTACGACCGGCCCGGGGTCCGGGTCGACCGCTTTGTCGAGGGCCTGGCGGTGCTCAAGGGCTGCTTCACCGAAGGCCCGTTCTCCTTCGCCGGCGAGCACTACACGATCACCGACTACGACGGCCGCCCGCTGCCGACGCAGCGCCCGTGGCCGCCGTTCCTCATCGGCGCCGGTGGGCCGCGCATGCTCGGCATCGCCGCCCGCGAGGCCGACATCGTGGGCATCAACGCCACCCTCACGACCGGAGCCATCGACGGCACGACGCTCGCCTCGATGATGGCCGACGCCGTCGACGAGAAGGTCGCAGCACTGCGCGCCGCCGCCAGCGAGCGGATGGCCGTGATCGAGATGAACATCCGCACGTTCTTCGTGAAGGTGACGAACGAACGCGCTGCCACGCTCGACGGCATCGCCAAGATGACCGGCCAGACACCCGAGGCGATCGCCGAAAGCCCGTTCGCGATCGTCGGTACGGTCGCCCAGATCGCCGACGAGCTCCGGCAACGCCGCGCTCGGTGGGGCTTCAGCTACGTGATCGTCGGGGCCGCCGAGGTGGACGACATGGCGCCCGTCGTCGCCGAGCTCGCCGGCACCTGAGCACACCGACGCCCGCCGATCCGGCGCGGCTCGGTGACCGAGGTCACCGCGCTCGGGGAATGCGGAGGGGCTCCGCGGTGGTTGCGTGATGCAATGAGCTCTTCTGCCGCCGCGCCACAGACCTCTCTCGTCGCCGACAACTTCGAGCGCCGGTGGGCGATCCTGGCGGTGCTGTGCACGAGCCTGATGATCGTCATCGTCGGCAACACCGCGCTGAACATCGCGCTGCCGACGCTGGCAAACGACCTGAAAGCGACCGCCACGCAGCTGCAGTGGATGGTCGACGCCTACGGTCTGGTCTTCGCCGGGCTGCTCTTCTCCTCGGGCGCCATCGGTGACCGCTTCGGTCGCAAGGGCGCCCTGCAGGCCGGCCTCGTCGTGTTCCTCGGCGGGTCGCTCGTCGCCGCCTTCGCCGGTGGCTCGAACCTGGTGATCGTCGGGCGGGCGATCATGGGCATCGGCGCCGCGTTCATCATGCCCTCGACGCTGTCGATCCTCACGAACGTGTTCCCCGCCAGCGAGCGGGCCAAGGCGATCGCCGTGTGGGCCGGCATCTCCGGTGCGGGCGCTGCGGTCGGGCCCGTGGCGTGCGGATTCCTGCTCGAGCACTTCTGGTGGGGCTCGGTCTTCCTCGTGAACATCCCGATCATCCTGATCTCCCTCGGTGCCGGGCAGATCCTCGTGCCGAAGTCCCGTGACCCCGAGCAGTCACGGCTCGACATCCTCGGCGCCCTGCTGTCGATCGCCACGATCGTCGCCCTCGTGTACGGCATCATCGAAGGGCCGAACACCGGGTGGTTGAGCGGGTCGACGCTGCTCCGATTCGGCGCGGCCATCGTGTTCGGTGCCCTGTTCCTGTGGTGGGAGGGGCGGGTCGCCGAGCCGATGCTCGACCTCACGCTGTTCCGCAACCGGCGCTTCAGCGTGGCCTCGGCCGGCATGACGCTCACCTTCTTCGCCATGTTCGGCATGTTCTTCCTGATGACGCAGCTCTTCCAGCTCGTGCTCGGCTACGGCACGCTGAAGGCCGGCCTCGCTCAGCTGCCGTTCGCCATGGTGATCATGGCCATCGCGCCCCAGGGTCCCCGCCTCGTCGCCCGGTACGGTCCCGCCAAGGTCGTCGCCAGCGGCATGAGCTTCATCGCCATCGCGCAGCTGCTCATGGCCACGACCACCACCGTGCACTCGTCGTACCTGTCCCTGGTACCGATCTTCCTGATCATGCCGGCGGGCATGGCGCTCACGATGTCGCCGCTCACCAACTCGATCATGTCGTCGGTGCCCCTCGGCCGCGCCGGTGTCGGCTCGGCGATGAACGACACGACCAGAGAGCTCGGTGGCGCGCTCGGTGTCGCCGTGCTCGGCAGCCTGCTCATCAGCCGCTACCAGAGCCGCATCGCGCCTGCGCTCGGCTCGCTCACGGGTCAGACCCGGACCGACGCCCGCAGCGGCCTCGCCGGGGCGCTCAAGGTCGCCGGCCAGACGGGCGACGGCCAGCTCGTGGCCGCGGCGAAGCAGTCGTTCATGAGCGGCCTGCACCTGGCTGCGATCACTGCGTCGGTCGCCTGCGCAACCGCGGCGATCATCGTCTACCGGCTGCTCCCCAGCCCGGCGTCGACGAAGGCCGCCGATCACGTCGCCGTGCCGGCGATCGACGTCACCGCCTGACTGACGAGCGACACCGATCGACGCTTACGCGTCGACGCGACACCGATCGACGCTTACGCGTCGATCATGCGCTGGTGGTTGAAGTCGTCGTAGGCGGCGAGGTCGAGGAAACCGTGGCCGCAGTAGTTGAACAGGATCACCTTCTCCTCGCCGGTCTCCTTGCAGGCCAACGCCTCGTCGATCGCGGCGCGAATGCCGTGGCCGGCCTCGGGCGCCGGCACCCGACCCTCGACCTTGGCGAAGAGCTTGGCCGCCTCGAACGTCTTCGACTGCGGGTAGGCCACCGCCTCCATGCGCCCGGTCTTCACGAGCAGTGAGATGATCGGCGAGTCGCCGTGGTAGCGCAGCCCGCCGGCGTGGATCGTCGGCGGCATGAAGTCCTTGCCGAGCGTGTACATCGGCAGCAGCGGCGTCATGCCCGCGGTGTCGCCGAAGTCGTACTCGAACGTGCCCTGCGTGAGCGTCGGGCAGCTCGTCGGTTCGACGGCGACGAGCCGCACGAGCGGGTCCTCCATGAACGGCAGCGCCAGACCGCCGAGGTTCGACCCGCCGCCGCACGGTGCGATCACCACGTCGGGGCGGATCTCGCCGGCGAGCGCGAGCTGCTCGCGGGCCTCGAGCCCGATCACGGTCTGGTGCAGCAACACGTGGTTGAGCACCGACCCGAGCGCGTAGTGGCTGTCCTCGCGGCTCGCCGCGTCGGCGACGGCGTCGGAGATCGCCATGCCGAGCGAGCCCGGCGACGACGGGTCGTCCACCGGCGAGGGCACGCACTCGGCGCCCCACGTCTCCATCATGATGCGGCGGTACGGCTTCGTCTCGAAGCTGTTGCGCACCATGTAGACCTTGCACTCGATGTCGAACTGGGCGCAGGCAAAGCTCAGCGCCGTGCCCCACTGGCCGGCCCCGGTCTCGGTGGTGAGCCGCTTGATGCCCTCCTTGGCGTTGTAGAACGCCTGAGGCACCGCGGTGTTCGGCTTGTGGGAGCCGGCCGGCGATCCCGACTCGTCCTTGTAGTAGATCCGCGCCGGCGTGCCGAGCTCCTTCTCCAGCCGCTCGGCCCGGTACATCGGCGTCGGCCGCCACAGGCGGTAGATGTCGATCACCTCGCCGGGGATGTCGATCCACGCCTCGCCGGAGACCTCCTGCATGATGAGGCCCATCGGGAAGAGCGGCGCCAGGTCGTCGGGACCGATCGGTTGGCGCGTGCCCGGATGCAGCGGCGGCTGCAGCGGCTCGGGAAGCTTCGGCAGCGCGTTGTACCACGCGGTCGGCATCTTCTCGTTCGGCAGGTTGAATCGCATCGGAGGACCCCCCAGGTAGCTCGTCGCTCCGACACTAGGCAACCGGCGCGGCGGGCGCGAGCTACGGGAGCTACGCGACGCGGAGCGCCGCCAGTGCAGCCGAAGGGTCGGCGGCCGTCACCAGGCTCTCACCGACGAGCACGGCGTCGTAGCCAGCGGCGCGCAGCGAACGGGCATCGGCCGGGCCGCGCACACCGGACTCGGCGATCTTCACGATGTCGTTCGGGATCGCACCCGCCATGCGCACCGCCCGGTCGTGGTCCACCTCGAACGTGACGAGATCACGCTGGTTGACGCCCACCATCGTCGCCCCGGCGGCAAGCGCCACGTCGAGCTCGTGCTCGTCGTGGATCTCGACCAGCACGTCGAGCCCGATCGCCACAGCGAGCGCGTGGAACCGGACGAGCTCGTCGCGTTCGAGGGCGGCGGCGATCAGGAGCACGCAGTCGGCGCCCATGAGACGGGTGTCGCAGACGTCGGCCTCGGACACCGTGAAGTCCTTGCGGATCACCGGGAGCGCGGTGGCCCCCCGAGCGGCCTGCAGGTCGGTGACGCTGCCCCCGAAGTGGTCGACGTCGGTGAGCACCGACAGGCACGACGCGCCACCGCGCTCATAGCGGGCGGCGAGCGCCGCCGGGTCGAGTCGCGCATTCAGGTCGCCCTTCGATGGTGACCGACGCTTGATCTCACTGATCACCGCGAGATGGTCGTGGCTGTCGGCAGCGAGGCGGGCGCGGAACCCCCGGGCCGGTTCCATTGCGGCGGCGGCCGACGCCAACGGTCCGACGGCGCGCTCGTCGAGCATCGCCGTGGACCGGTGGGCGGCGACGATCCGGTCGAGGTAGGTGGCCATGGCAGGAGGCAACGGTAGCGGAGGCCCGTACCCTCAAGAGGTGCCCCGAGGACCGGATCCCACCGTCATGGTCAGGCGGGCGGTGATGCAGATGCACTGGGACGAGCTGACGTTCCTGCACTGGCCGGTCGACCAGGCGGTCATCCAGGCGACGCTGCCGCCCGGGCTGCGGGCGCAGACCTTCGGCGGCTCGGCGTGGATCAGCCTCGTCCCATTCGTGATGCGGATCACGCTCCCCCACGCGCCGGTAGCGCCGTGGCTCGGCCGGTTCCCGGAGACGAACGTGCGCACCTACGTGACGGTCGATCGCCGGGCCGACGAGCGCCGCGGCGACCCTCGCCTCGCCGACCCAGACGGCACGGACGGCCCAGACGGCCCAGACGGCACGGACGACCCAGACGGCGACGCCGATCCGTCGGAGGGCATCTGGTTCTACTCGCTCGACGCTTCACGGGCAGCGGCGGTGGGCTTCGCCAGGGCGTCGTACCGGCTGCCATACATCTGGTCGGCGATGACGGTCGAGCGCGCTCGCGACACCATCGTCTACCGGTGCCGGCGACGCACCGGCGCGCACGCGACGAGCGAGGTGGCGGTGCGCATCGGCGACCGGTACGGCGCCGACCAACTGAGCGGGCTCGACCACTTCCTCACCGCCCGCTGGCGCCTCTACTCGGTGATCGCCGGCCGGACGATCGCCGCCCCCGCCCGCCACGACGCCTGGCCGCTGCAGCGCGCCGAACTGCTCCACCTCGACGACGGGCTCGTCGTCGCCGACGGCCTACCCGCGCCGATCGGTCCGCCGATCGTCCACTTCGCCGAGTCGGTATCCGTGCGCGTCGGCACGCCGCACCGGCCTAGCTGAACAGCCCGGCCTGAGCGACCGGCGACCGCGGCTACAGCCCCTTGCCGCCGATGGGCGTGAGGTGGATGAGCTCGGGCCGGCCGGCCAGGTGGTCGGCCAGCACCGGGCCGAGGGCCTTCATCACGTCGCTCGATCCGTGGGCCTTGAACGAGTCGCGGTCGGCGTACTGCTCATAGAACCACAACAGGTTCGTGTCTCTGTCGTCGGTATGAAGGATGTACGTGAGCGTTCCCTCTTCGGTCTCCACGTGGTCGAGCATCGTCTGGATCGCCTCCGCCGCGCTGTCGCGGTGCCCTTCCCTGAGCGGGATCTTGGCGATGATCGCGATCGTCGCGGTGACGTTGGCCATGGCAACCCCCGGTGCTTGCGTCCGCAACCACGGTGGCTGCTGGCGGCGCCGACCCTACCGGCCGGAGCCCGGTGCGCTGGGCTCGATCTGCGAGCATGACAGCCGTGACCCCGGGTCCGGAGACGAACGTCCTCGTCGTGGAGGACGACGCCAACATCGCCGACCTCCTCGACCTGTACCTGCGCGAAGCGGGCTATCGCGTCCTCCTCGCGGCGAGCGGTGAGCGCGGTCTGGAGGTCTGCGGGCAGCAGACGATCGCTCTCGTGATTCTCGACGTCGGCCTGCCCGGCATGGACGGCTTCGAGGTCTGTCGCCGCATGCGGGCGTCGAGCGCGACGCCCGTGCTGTTCCTGACGGCGCGCGACGGTGAGATCGACCGCGTGCTCGGTCTCGAACTGGGCGCCGACGACTACGTGACCAAGCCGTTCTCGCCGCGCGAGATCGTGGCGCGGGTGCGGGCGATCCTGCGTCGCAGCGAGCTCGCGGTCGCCGCCGCGTCGCCACCGCGCGAGACGACCTCGTTCGAGGTCGGCGACGGCATCGTCGTCGACACGGCCCGTCGCGAGGTCGCGGTGCGGGGCGTGGCCGTCGCACTGGCGACGCGCGAGTTCGATCTCGT
>JAYUAM010000515.1:0-4039 GCA_043741295.1 Acidimicrobiia bacterium | reverse complement strand
GGCCCACCGAGGGTCGTGGAGGAGGAGCCGAGGTGGGCACCGACGAGGTCGTGCGCAAGGGTGTCGAGGGGCTCGAGGCCTGGGACTTCGGGACGACGGTGGCGGCCGTCGCCCCGCCGCTCGCCGAGGCGAGAGTCGCCATCGTGACCACGGCCGGCCTCCGATCTGACGGGAGTCGGCTCTGGGCCGACGGGCAGGGCTTCGTCGCCCACCCGTCCGGTGCGCGCGACCTCACGCTCGCCCACGTCTCGCCGAACTTCGACCGCAGCGGGATCACGAGCGACCTCAACGTCGCCTACCCGGCCGACCGGCTAGACGAGCTCGCGGCGCGAGGCGTGATCGGGTCGGTCGCTCCGCGGCACCTCTCGTTCATGGGGGCCCAGCCCGACCACACGCTGACGACGTTGCGGCTCGACACTGGGCCGGCGGCCGCCGCGCTGCTCGCCGCCGACGGCGTCGACGTGGTGCTGCTCACGCCCGTTTGACCTCTGTGCACGCGCACCGTGAGTGCGCTCGCCCACGTCTTCGAGCAGGCCGGCATCGCCACCGTCGGGTTGAGCCTAGTGCGCGGTCAAGCGGTGTCCGGCCGGGCGCCGCGCATGCTGCACTGCCAGTTCCCCCTCGGCCGGCCGCTCGGGTGCCCGAACGACCCGGTGTTCCAACACCGCGTCCTCGCTGCCGCCTTCGCCTTGCTGCCCCGCACCGATGCACCGGTGCTCGTCGACTTCCCCGAGACGATCGACGACGAGGCCGACTCGCCGTTGTCGTGCGCCCTGCCGCCCCGTCGTGACGCGTCGCTCCCTGTCGCCGTCGACGAGGCGATCGGCCTGCGTCCGGCCTACGAACGCCAGCGCGGTCGCTTCGGTGTCACCGGCGTCGGGCGCGTCGGCGACGCCGATCGCATCGCCGGACTGGTGGCGATGTTCGTGCGCATCGCCGAGGGTGCCCCGTGGTCCCACGTCGCCGTCGAGGCCGGTCTCGACGCCAAGGGAATCGCTGCCGCCGGGCTCGACGTGCGCGCCTACTACGAGGAGGCGGCCGTCGCCCTCGCCGATCACGTTCCCGCGGCGCGCCAGGCCGAGTCGTGGTTCTTCCGGGTGACGGAGACGGGCGAGGTCATGCGTCGCGCTCAGAAGGCGATCCGGGCGGCCGACGGCCCGCGCGATGCCTGGTTCCGCCTCGTGCCGGTCGGCCAGTTCGGGTGACCACGGGGGTGTCGCCGGGCGCACTCGGCGACGAGGAGCGTGTCGCGCTCCAGCGCCGCGTCATCCGGGTGCTGACGGTCGGCCAGATCGTCGGCGCGGCGGCACTCGGCGCGGCGGTCACCGTCGGTGCGTTCGTCGTGCAGGACATCCTCGGCGCGAAGACTTCGTGGGCGGGCCTCGCCACCGCGATGGTCACGATCGGCACGGCGTTCGGCGCGCAGGTGCTTTCGCGCCTGATGCGCCGGCGCGGGCGCCGGCCCGGCATGCAGCTCGGCTACGCCATCGCCATCGTCGGTGGTCTGGTCGCGGCGGCCGGCGCGCAGACTCGCTCGCTCGCGCTGTTCCTCCCCGGCCTGTTCGCCTTCGGCAGCGGGCAGGCGGCCAACCTGCTGGCGCGCTACGCCGCCACGGACCTCGCCCCACCCGACGAGCGGGGCCGGGCGATGAGCCGCATCGTGTTCAGCTCCACGTTCGGGGCCGTGTTCGGGCCCGTGCTCATCGCTCCTGCGGAGCGCGCCGGGCAGGGTTGGTTCGGGTTCCACAAGTACACCGGTCCGTGGGTGTTCGCATCGATCTGCTTCGCCCTCGCACTGGTGAACACGGCCATCCGTCTTCGGCCCGATCCGCTCGTCGTCGCCGGTGGGCTGCGGGTCTCCGGTGAGCGGTCGAGGTCGCTGCGCTCGACGATGCAGCTCGTGGGCTCCATGCCCGCAGCGCGCCTCGCGGTGCTCGCCATGGTCGTCTCGCACGTGACGATGGTGGCGGTGATGACGATGACGCCGGTGCACCTCAAGCTCCACGGTCACGAGGGCGTCAGCCCGTTCGTCGTGTCCTTGCACATCGCCGGCATGTACGCGCTCAGCCCGTTCGTCGGCCGCTTCGCCGACCGGCGCGGTCGCGTTCCAGCGATCCGCGCGGGGGCGCTCGTCCTCATCGGCGGCACCGTGCTGGCCGCGCTCTCGGGCGATGTCGAGCAGCTGCTGTTCCCGGCGCTGTGGGCCCTCGGGCTCGGGTGGAACTTCGGGCTCATCGGCGGGTCGAGCCTGCTCGTCGACACCGTGCCGGCGGCCGACCGGGTGAGCGTGCAGGGGTTCGCCGATCTGATGATGAGCTTCTGCGGCGGACTCGCCGGCTTCTCCTCCGGCTTCATCCGCAAGGCGATCGGTTACCACCTGCTCGCCGCGTCGGCAACGGTCGCCGCCGGTCTGCTGCTCGTCGTCGTCATCGTCGCCGGCTCGGCGCTTCTCGCCGAGGCAACGCTGCCGTCGCCCGCGAAGGCAGCGGTGTAGTCCGCAACCGCTCGCCTAGCCTTGCGATATGACGGCAGCGCCCGATCGTCCGGCCGATCTCCTGTTGCTGCCGAAGGTGGAGCTACACGTCCACCTCGAGGGCTCGATGAGCCCGGCCACCGTCGGCGCGCTCGCCACCCGGCACGAGGTCGACCCGTCGGCGATCTGGCCGGGGGGTTTGCCGGAGCGGTTCTCGTTCGACGGCTTCCCCGACTTCGCCCGCCAATTCCTCTTCGGGCTGCGGCTCCTGCGTACCGGCGACGATCTCGTCACCGCGATCATGGCCCTCGGCGCCGATCTGGCGGCGAACAGCGTGCGCTACGCCGAGGTCACGTCCACCGCCTTCTCGCACCTTCATGGGGGTATGCCCGCCGCCGACTACGGGCGCGCGCTCACGGTCGGCCGCCAGCGTGTGCGAGCCGAGCACGGCGTGGCGCTTTCGTGGGTGATCGACATCCCGCGCGATCTCGAGCCGACCGACTCGGACGTGACGATCGGCTTCCTCGAATCTGGCGACGTGCCCGACGGGGTCGTGGCGATCGGTCTCGGGGGCTACGAGGTCGGCTTCCCGCCGGAGCCCTACGCGCCGCAGTTCGCGCGAGCACGCGCTCTCGGGCTCCACTCGGTGCCCCACGCCGGCGAGACCGAAGGTGCGGCGAGCATCGTCGGCGCGCTCGACGCACTGGGTGCCGAGCGCATCGGCCACGGCGTGCGCTGCCTGGAGGACACCGAGCTGGTCGCACGACTGCGCGATACCGCGGTGATGCTCGAGGTCTGCCCCACGAGCAATGTGCTCCTCCATGTGGTCGACCGCCCGGAGGATCACCCGCTCACGGCGCTGCGCGAGGCGGGCCTGCGGGTGTGCCTCAACACCGACGATCCCGGCATGTTTGCCACCGACCTCACGACCGAGCTGGCCATCGCCCGGCGCTTCCACGGGCTCGACATAGGCGGTCTCCGCTCCCTGCAGCTCGACGCCCTCGACGCCTCGTTCGCGCCCGTCGACGTCCGCCGAGCCGTGCGCGACGAGCTCGACGCTGTCGCGCACCCGTGACTTCCTGGCGTCTCGCGTACAGTTCGAGCTAGGAATCCTGTACGATTGCGGCATGGACGTAGCGGTGACCGACCTTCGAGCGAACCTGAGCGACTGGTTGACGCAGGTCCGACAGGGCGTCGACGTCGTCGTCACCGAGCGGGGCATCCCGGTTGCCCGTCTGGTCGGGATCGACGCCGCCGGGCTGCTGGAGCGCCTCACCGCCGAGGGTCAGATCGCTCGACCGGCTCAGGCCACCCGTCCGATCGCTTCGGGACGCGCTCGGCCGCGCGCGCTCCGACCGGTTGCGGAACGGGTGAGCGAGCAGCGTCGCTAGCCGATGGCGGTCGTCTACTTCGACTCGAGCGCGCTCGTGAAGCTCGTCGTCGACGAGGCCGGCAGCGATCTCGCCGGCCAACTCTGGGATGGATGTGATGCCGCGCTCACGAGCCGGCTCGCCTACCCCGAGGTGTGCGCGGCACTCGCTGCCGCGGGGCGGGACCACGACATCG
>JAYUAM010000514.1:0-1598 GCA_043741295.1 Acidimicrobiia bacterium | reverse complement strand
CCGCCACGCCCGGCCGCTGACAGCGAGAATGGGGTGGGGCCGATGCCGCACGACAAGGCCCGACCAAGCGGCCGCCAGCGATCCGCTACCGGGTCTCGGGGATCGTGGCGGGCCGTCACCCGGCCCCTCGAACGCGAGATCGATCTCAACGACCTCGCCGCCGGCGGCGCCGCGCTCTTCGTGCGCGACGGCGTCGGGGTGGCCGGCATCGGTGTCGCCGCGCGCCTGCCGCTCGACGAGGTCGACGACGCGCTCGCCGCCATCGCCGCCGACGACGCGGTCGGCGTCGCCGGTTCGGGACCGGTAGCCCTCGGCGTACTCCCTTTCCTGCCCGGCGGCGCCGCCGATCTCGTCATCCCGCGCGTCGTGGTCGGCAAGGGCGACGGCGGTGAACGCTGGGTCACGGTCGTCGACGGCGAGGGCCTCGAACCGGTCGACCTCGACGCGATGCTCACGGTCGCGCCGCGGGCACCAGCCGACGCGGCGAGCTACCGCATCCGTCCCGGCGTCGCCGTCGAGGTGTACCTCGCGGCGGTCACCGCGGCGCGCGACGCCGTGCGCGACGGTCGGCTCGACAAGGCGGTGATCGCCCGCGACGTGATCGTGGAAGTCGACCGCCCACTCGACATCGGCGGCGTGCTGCAACGGCTGCGCGCCAGCTTCGGTTCGAGCTACCGCTACGCGTTCGAGGGGTTCATCGGCGCAAGCCCGGAGCTGCTCGTCGAACGACGCGGCGACGTCGTGCGGTCCCATCCCCTCGCCGGCACCGCGCCCCGGTCGGGCGACCCGACGACCGACGCCCGGCTCGCCGCCGAGCTGCTCGCCTCGGTGAAGGATCAGGTCGAGCACCGTGTCGTGATCGACGTCGTCTACGACACGCTCATCGGCTACTGCAGCTACCTCGATTGGCAGGAGGAGCCCTCCGTCGTCGCGGTGGCGAACGTGCAGCACCTCGGTACGGCAATGGAGGGCCGGCTGTCGGACCCCGCGCCGTCGGTGCTCGAACTGGCCCGCCTCCTCTCCCCCACACCGGCCCTCGGCGGGCACCCACGGCAAGCGGCGGTCGACCTCATCACCGCTGTCGAAGGGTTCGAGCGCGGCCGCTACGGCGGCGCCGTCGGCTGGGTCGACGCGGCCGGGAACGGCACGTGGGCGGTGGCCATCCGCTGCGCCGAGATCTCCACTGATCGCCGCACGGCGCGACTGTTCGCCGGCGGCGGCATCGTCGCCGACTCGGTGCCAGAGCGCGAGCTGGCCGAGACGCAGGCCAAGCTCCAGGCGATGCTCTCGGCGATAGTGCGCGCCTGACCCCGGCATCAACCGTCCGGCCGTCCGGCGAGATTCGCCGGGTTCGGAGCGAAGCGTCAGCGACCGGTGACGTCGAGGGCGCGAACGACGGCGGCGTTCAGCTCGTCGTGCACGGCGACGTTGGCGTCCCGATCGGTGCGCACCACCAGCACGCGCACGCTCCCGCGAGCCGGGCCCGTCAAGGCTCGTTTGAGCTCCTCGATCGTCTCCACGCGCTCCACGTCGAGGCCGTGGGCGGCCGCCAGCGCGCCCGGGTCGGTGCCGTGCGGCGTGCCGAAGAGCTGCTCGAA
>JAYUAM010000513.1:0-9368 GCA_043741295.1 Acidimicrobiia bacterium | reverse complement strand
GTGGCTTCGGGCTCGCCACCTTGGTGATCGCCAGGTCGTAGCACTGGACCACGACCGGGGTAGCCACCGTGTCGGTCGTCGTGACGCCGGTGATGTCGCTCGTGCCCGTCACGGTCGGCCGGTCCTTGACGGTGGCGGTGTTGGTGATCGTGGCGCACGGCGCGGTGTTGGCGATGATCTGCTCGTAGACGATCGTCAACCTCTCGCTGACGTCGAGACCGCGAACGCCCCCTGCGGGCGCGCCCGGAGCAGACGGTGCGCTGTAGGTGCGGGAGCAGTTCGTCGCCGCCGGCATCGACGAACCGACGCTGACGCCCGAGCAGGTGATCGCACCACGCGACAGATCGGCGTTGGTTCCGCCCGACATGGCCAGCGACACGACCTTGTACGCCGGGGCCGGCGCTCCGTTCGGACCGGCCGGCAGCGTGTCGGCGAGATCCAGCGTGTCGCCCTTGGTCATCGGGTCAGGGCCGTTGTTGGTGACCGCCACCGTCCAGGTGATCTTGCCGCCGGCCTTGACCGGCGAGGGGCTGGCCGTCTTCGTGAGGGCGAGGTCGTACTGGCATGGCAGCCAGTCGATGTCGAGCTGGCCGTTCGCCCCGGCCACGGTACCGGTGGCGGTGGTCGTCCCCGCCGAGCCCGTGATGCCAGAGGGAACCGGCGCTCCGACGGTCGGCGAGGTCGCCGCCACCCAGCTCGATCCACCGCCGCCGCCACCGCCGGTCACGCTGTCGACGGTCGTCGCCGATCCGCCGCCAGCACCGGTGTACCCGGCACCACCGCCACCACCGGAGTCGTAGCTCGGGTCGGGTCCGCCGTTCCCGCCGGCCCCCGTGGCTACCGCGCCACCGGCCGCCCCGTTGAGTGCAGCCGAGCCGGAGTTCACGCCGCCGTTGCCGCCGGCCAGCGCCTGGCCGCCGTTGCCGCCGCCGGCGGTGACGCCAGCCGTGTCGACGCCGTTCGTGCCACTGGTGCCCGGGCCGGGGACGCCGGCCGCCACCGCAGTGCCGGCGGCGCCACCGGCGCCGTTCGGCGAGTTCTGATGGGCGGCCCCGCCACCGCCACCGCCGCCGGCCACGAGCACCGTGACACCGCCGACCGACGCCACGGTTCGACCACCACCGCCGCCACCTCGGTGGTTCGTCACGACGGTGCCGCCCGCGCCGCCGCCGCCGACGCCGCCGGCCGGGTTCTGACCGCCGCCGGCCACGCTGCCGCTGTAGGACTGACCGGGCAGCACGGCGAACGTCGCCACGACCTGGGCTGCCGCGGCCCCTTGTCCGCCAGTGCCTCCGGCCGACGACGAGGCTCCTCCACCGCCGAGGCCAGTGATCTTGGCCCGGCAGGTCCCATCGGGAACCGACCCGGCGGTCACGGCGCCGGTCGTGGTCTGGGAGAAGGCGCCCGGCCCGGCGGCCGGGTCGGCGTGCGCCGGCGTCAGATGCAGGAAGGTGCCGTCGGCGACCGGGAGACCGAGAAGCAGCACCGCAACGAGCGCCCGCACGGGGAACCGTGCCCAGACCAACCGGCCGCCGAGATGGTGCGCTCGAGCGGACAGGCGCGGTCGCGGCATCGGAAGGACGGGTGATCGGGTCATGGCGGAGTCCCCGTCGGCCGGGCCGACCCGAAGTCAAGTGATTCTCAAGGGCCAATTGCCGGAATCGACACGACCCGCAGAGCGGCGCGCCCTCTACCTCGACAGGAGGTCGAAGGTCATGCCCGGTCGGCGCGCTCGCCGTTCTCGATGGCGTCGAGCACGTGCATGGCGATGTCGGCGACCTTCACCCGGTCCTCCTCCACCCCGTGCCCCTTCACGCCGTCGTCGAGCATGATGTAGCAGAAGGGGCAGGCGGTCGCGATGCGGGTGGCGCCGGTGGCGATCGCCTCGGCGGCGCGCTCGTCGTTCACCTTCGTGCCGGTCGTCTCCTCCATCCACATGCGGGCGCCACCGGCGCCGCAGCACATGCCCTTCGTGCCGTTGCGGCCCATCTCGACGATCTGCACGCCCTTCAGCGAGCCGATCACCTTGCGCGGCGCGAGGTACACGTCGTTGTGGCGGCCGAGGTAGCAGGAGTCGTGGTACGTGACCCGCTCCTCGAGGGTGGCGTTCGAGACGTCGAGCTTGCCCGAGTCGATCAGCTGCTCGAGGAGCTGGCTGTGGTGGATCACCTCGTAGTGCCCGCCGAGCTGGGGGTACTCGTTCTTCAGCGTGTTGAAGCAGTGGGGGCACTGCGTGATGATCTTGCGCACACCCATGCCGTTCATCATCTCGATGTTCGGCATCGCCAGCATCTGGAAGAGGTACTCGTTGCCCGAGCGGCGGGCCGAGTCACCCGTGCAGGCTTCGCTGGGTCCGAGGATGCCGACGTCGACGCCGGCCCGCTTCAGGAGCTTGGCCATCGCCTGGGTGACCTTGCGGTTCTTGTCATCGAAGCTGCCGGCGCAGCCGACCCAGTAGAGATATTCGTGGGCGAACGGGGCCGACGGGTCGACGACGTCGACCTCGACGTCGAGACCCTTGGCCCAGTCGGCCCTGGTGCCCTGGTCCATGCCCCACGGGTTCGACTGGTTCTCCATCGACCGGTACGCGTTGCCGAGCTCGGCCGGGAAGTTCGACTCCATCAGCGACAGGTAGCGCCGCATGTCGAGGATCTTGTCGAGGATCTCGATGTTCACCGGGCAGATCTCGTCGCATGCCTTGCAGGTTGTGCACGCCCACAGCTCCTCGGCCGTGATCCGCTCGAACAGCGAGTTGGCGGAGATCGTGATCTCGCGGTCGACCCCGATCGGCGGCGTCACGGGACCGTGCGGGCTCGTGGCCGCCATCACCTCGCCGGTCTTCAGCACGATCTCGCGCGGGTCGAGCGGCTTGCCGGTGGCGTGGGCCGGGCACACGCTCGTGCAGCGGCCGCACATCGTGCAGGCGTCGGTGTCGAGCAGCTGCTTCCACGTAAAGTCCTCGACCACGCTCGCCCCGAACGTCTCCAACTCGGTCTCGGTGAGGTTCGGCATCGCCTTCATCGCGCCCTTCGGACGCTCCTTGTCCTTCAGGTACATGTTCAGCGGGCTCGTGAGCATGTGGCGCAGCATCGTGGTGGGCAGCAGCACGAGGAACGCGGCGAAGCCGACGACGTGCGCGACCCACCAGGCCTGGTGCCACGTGCCCAGTGTCGACGCGCTCGGGTGGCCGACGAGCTTCGACAGCGGGTAGCCGACGAACGACCACGTCTCGAACGCCATGTCCTTGCCGTCGGCCGCCTGCTGGGCGATGCGGAACATCTCGGCCCCGAAGCCCGAGACGCCGATGAGGCCGAAGGTGGCGAGGATGGCCACGTGCTCGGGTTTCGACTTGATGCGGATGCGGTAGGGCCGCTGCACGTAGCGACGCACGACCGCCCAGGCGATGCCGCCCAGAAACACGAGGCCGGCGGCGTCACCGACGAAGGCGTACGCCTGGTACGCGACCCCATGGAGGAACTTTGCGCTCTCGGGCATCTGGTGGTCGATCTCGAGCACCGTGGTGACCCCGAGCAGCACGAGGAACCCGAAGTAGATCATCGAGTGCATGACGCCGGCCGCCGGGTCGCGCAGCAGCGTCTTCATGTAGACGCCGGCGCGGAAGTCGGCCATGCGGCGCTTGATGTTGCGGGCGGTTGTCGAGCGGTTGTCGGGCCCACCGCGCTCCCAGTTGCGCACCCGCTGGGCGAACATGACCGCACCCCACACGAGCAGCGCCGGGATCACGGTGTAGAACGCGAGCTGCAGTGCGCCGGGGATGCCGACGAACACCTCGCGACCCGTGTCGGACGGGTCGTGCCACTTGGTGATCAGCGGCACCGCGCCGGAGGCGACGGTGAAGAGCCCGAGCCCGACCCCGAGCCCGATCACGAGCTGGTACGGACGCAGGCGGCGCGGTCCGGGGGGTGCGCCCGCTCGATCGGCCCCAGACGCGGTGGACGTGTCGGAATGGAGGTGCAGGCTCATGGCAGGGCCGACGCTACTCATTCCCGTGCTCGCTGCGCTCGCCTCCGTGCGGTGCGGCTCCGCTCCGCTTCGCCGTTCCGCCGAACCTCCAGTGCGTCGTGCTCGTAGCGCTCGCCTCCGTGTGGGCGGGCAGACGACCGGTGTCAGCCGTAGAGCGAGCGGTCGAACTCGCGGATGCGTTCTGCGAGCGACGCGAGGATCTTGTGGCCGACGGCCGGAACCTCGTCGAGCACCGCGGCGAAGTGACGCTGGTCGATGACGAGCAGCTCGACATCGCCATCGGCGGTCACCGTCGCCGTGCGCGGACCGCGATCGAGCAACGACAGTTCGCCGACGACGGAACCGGCTCCGAGGACGGTCACCTTCCTGCCGTTGCGCCGCACCGTGGCCGAGCCCGACATGATGACGAACGCTTCACGGCCCACCTGACCCTGGTCGCAGATGACGTGGCCCGCACCGACGGCCACCTCGTCACTCGCCTTGGCGATCTTCTGGAGGTCCTTCGTCGAGCATCCGCTGAAGAGCGCGACGTTGCGGAGGTGCTCGATCCGTTCGTTCTTGGTGGCCATTGCCGGATGATAGATCGCTGGCGCGGGTGACCGGCTCTTACCTTCATCTGGCGGAAACACGAGGGAAACCTCGCGCCCGTACGGTCGGCCCGATGGATGGTTCGCCGGTGGATGGTTCAGCGGTGCATGGTTCAGCGGTGCACGGTTCGCCGGTGCACGGTTCGCCGGTTCTGCTGGTGCGATGGCCACAGGAGGAACTGGCTCGCGTGCGCCTCGCCGCCTCGGGTCGGCCCCGGTTGCTCCTCGTCGGCCCGGAATCGCCACCGCCCACGATCGACGACCCGCTCGAGGACTGGGTGCGTCTGCCGGCGAGCGACGACGACGTGCGGGCGCGCCGCGACACGCTCCTGCGCCGCGCCGACCGCTGCGGCACCGGCGCGCCCGACCTCGACGACGACGGCGTGCTGCGCTTCGGCGGAGCGTGGGTCTCGCTGCCGCCCGTCGAGGCCCGGCTGACGCGGGCGATGCTCGACCGATTCGGCACCGTCGTCAGTCGCGACAGCCTCGCCCGTTCCGGTTGGCCCGACGGCGCCCCCGGTCGCAACGCGCTCGACGTCCACGTGCTCCGGCTGCGCCGCCGTCTGGAATCGGTGGGCCTCGCCATCCGCACCGTGCGTTCACGCGGCTACCTCCTCGAAGGCGGGACCCGACTCGCCAAAGAGGCGTGACCGCCGACGAGCGGGCGGGAGGCGTGAACGCCGACGGGTGGGCCGCTTGACTCGGCGCGGTACGACGCGGCGTGGGCGGCGGCCGGACCGTTACCATTCGCGACCGACCAGTAGTGACCAGTAACGGAGGAGACGTCCGGTGCTCAATCTCGTGACCGCCATCATCAAGCCGCACAAGCTCGACGACGTGAAGTCCGCGCTGCGCGACACCGGAGTGCTCGGCCTGACCGCCACCGAGGTGAAGGGCTTCGGGCGCCAGGGCGGCAAGACCGAGACGTACCGCGGCGCCGAGTACACGGTCGACTTCCTGCCGAAGGTGAAGGTCGAGGTCGTGTGCGCCGACGAGGACATCGAGCGCGTCGTCGACGCGATCACTACGGCGGCCCGCACGGGCAAGATCGGCGACGGCAAGATCTGGGTCGTCGGCGTCGACAAGCTCGTGCGCATCCGCACCGGCGAGCAGGGCGGCGACGCGATCTAGGTGCTCGGCCGCTCGCCGGGGTGCCGGGGTCAGGTGGTGGCGGCGCGGTCGGCGACGACGCGGGTGACCGCCACCACGTCTTCGCCCTTGCCACCGCGGCGCAGGATGCGTACGAGGCGGGCGATCACCTGCTCGGCCGTGGCCAACAGGATGACGAGATCGAGGGTCACCGACCAGTTCTCGACGTAGAACAGGTCGAGCCGGCGGTACGCCGAGAAGTTCGGGTTGTCGCGAGCCTCGACCTGCCACAGTCCGGTGATGCCCGGCTGCACCTTCGAGCGACCGAGCAGGGCGTCGTCGAACCGGGCGACCTCGGCCGGCAGCGCCGGGCGGGGACCGACGAGGCTCATCTCGCCGCGCAGCACGTTGAGCAGCTGGGGCAGTTCGTCGATCGAGGACGAGCGCAGGAAGTGGCCGATCCGGGTGACCCGCGGGTCACGGTCCATCTTGAACAGCGGCCCACTGCGCTGGTTGTCGGCCTGCAGCGCCTTCAGCCGGGCCTCGGCATCGAGCACCATCGAGCGGAACTTGAAGACCTTGAAGGGAACGTCGTCCTTGCCGACGCGCACCTGCTTGAAGAACACCGGGCCCCGGTCCTGCAACTTGATGGCCAGGGCGGTCAACAGCAGGACGGGTGAGGCGATGAGGAGGAGGAGGCTGGCGACGGCCACGTCCATCGCCCGCTTGGTGGCGTGCTGCCACCACGAGAGCTCGGTCGACTCGATGTACAGCAGGGGCTCGTGCGCCAGCGGGAGGGCGCGCAGCCGGCGGTAGTCGACCCCGCGGACACCGCTCGAGAGGTGGACGTGGGCCTGACGGGCCTGAAGTTCGCGGATGAGATAGCTGAGCTGCTCGCCACCGAGGGCCCCGGCGGCGATGATCACACCGTTGGCGCCCTGGGCGTTGAGCACCTGCGTGGTGGCCTCGGCCGGACCGCACCAGAGCGCGCCGAGCCCGTGGGCCACCGCCGACGAGCGCTCGCCGACGACGCCGACGGCTCGCAGGCCGGCTTCCGGGTGGTCGGCGAGCAGCTCGAGCAACGTGGCGGCCTCGGCGTTGGTGCCGACGATCACGACGTCACGGCTGTACCGACCGCTGCGACGGGCCGTCGTGACCCACGCCCGGTAAGCCGAGCGACCGATCACGAGCAGCAGCAGGGTCATGAAGCTGCCGACGATGATCTCCGGTCCGAGCAAGGTCACCTTGATGACGCGACTCCCGGCCAGCGCCATCACGCCGATGAGCGTGGCCGAGCGGGCCACGCGGGCCAGCTCGACGAGGCGGATGTTGCTCGTGCGGGCGAGATACAGGCCGTGGGCGTGCAGGATCCACAGCCCGCCGATGACCGTGGCGAGCACCCCGACGGCGGTCATCGCGAACGAGCGGTAGGCGTGCGCCCAGCCGAACGTCGCGAGGCACCACGCCACGACGATCGCCGAGGCGTCCGACGCGATGAGTATCGCCTTCAAATTGTTCCGTGAATCGGGCACCACTGACTGGTGCCCGGCCGCCCCGATGGTCGTCCGCTCGACCTGGAGGGGCGACAGGTTCTCCGCCAAGCTCATATGACGAAAGTCCTCTGCCTCTAGCCGCCTTGTGAAATCTTCTCGGTTGAGTAAAGACCAACTAAAGCCGAAGGGCAAGAGTCAATCGAACTATCGCGTGTGGGTTTTTCGTCACGCCACCACCGTCGGCGGTCAGATCGCTGACGAACGGTCACCACTAGCGACAACTCACCTGATGGCAGTACCTGCTGTCATGTTGCTGATCAGTGACGGATCCGTGACGACAAACACCTAACGGCACGCTAAGGCCCTACGCTCGCCGGCTCTGCGCAGCCACGGCATCGGACGCCGCGGCGATGGCGGCGGCGTCGCCCAGATAGGCCGCGCGCGCCGGTCGGAGATCGTCGTCGAGGTCGTAGCGCCGGGGCACACCCGTGGGGATGTTCAGCTCGGCGATCGCCTCGTCGCCGATGCCCTCGAGGTGCTTCACGAGGGCCCGCAGCGAGTTGCCGTGCGCAGTGACCAGCACGTTCAATCCGGCCCGCAGGTCGGGCACGATGGCGTCGTGCCAGTACGGCAGGACGCGTGCGACCACGTCCTTCAGACATTCGGAACCCGGCAGGACGTCGGGCGGCAGGAGCCGGTAGCGCCGGTCCTGGGCGGGGTGCTCGGGGTCGTCTGTTCCGATGGCCGGCGGGGGAACGTCGTAGGAGCGACGCCAGAGATGGGTCTGCTCGTCGCCGTACCGTTCGGCCGTCGCCTTCTTGTCGAGACCCTGCAACGCGCCGTAGTGACGCTCGTTCAGCCGCCAGTGACGCCGCACCGGCAGCCACGGCTGGCCGAGGGCGGTCAACGCCAGGTGGGCCGTCTGCACGGCCCGGGTCAGCAGCGACGTGTGGCTCGTGTCGAACCACAGGCCGGCAGCGGCGAGCGTGGCCCCGGCCGCCGCCGCTTCCTGCTCCCCCTTCGGCGAGAGCGGGACGTCGTGCCAGCCGGTGAAGAGGTTCTCCTGGTTCCAGGTGCTCTCGCCGTGGCGGAGCAGTACGAGCGTGCCGGTCATGGCGGCGATGTTACGAGGGCTACGGTTCGGGAGTGATCGAGGTCCGGAGCCTGACGAAGACGTTCGGCCCGACGCAGGCGGTGAAAAACCTCTCGTTCACCGTGCCCGCCGGACGGGTGACCGGGTTCCTCGGCCCGAACGGCGCGGGGAAGTCGACGACGATGCGATGCATGCTCCTGCTCGACCGGCCCGATGCCGGCAGGTGCACGTTCGCCGGCAAGCGGCTCGACGAGTTCGCCCAGCCGCTGCGCGAGGTCGGTGCGCTGCTCGACGCCAAGTACGTGCACCCGACGCGGAGCGCCCGAAACCATCTGCGCTACCTGGCCGCCTCCAACTCGTTGTCGAGTCGGCGCGTCGACGAATGCCTCGAGATGACCGGTCTGACCGAGGTCGCCAACAAGCGCGTCGGCGGCTACTCGCTCGGCATGAACCAACGGCTCGGGCTCGCCGCTGCGCTGCTCGGCGATCCGGCGACGCTGCTGTTCGACGAACCGGTGAACGGACTCGACCCCGAAGGCATCCTCTGGATCCGCAACTTCATGCGCTACCTCGCCGGCCAGGGCCGCACCGTGCTCGTGTCCAGTCACCTGCTCAGCGAGATGGCCCAGACCGCAGACGAGCTCGTGGTCATCGGGCGGGGCGAGCTCATCTCGCAGGGTCCCGTGCGCGAGTTCGTCGCCCGATCCACGCGGAGCTGGGTGCAGGTGGTCAGCCCGCGCGCCGGCGAGCTCGCGACCGTGCTCGCCGGGCTCGGTGCGCAGGCGGTTCCCCAGTCCGACGGCTCGCTCCACGTCACCGGCGCGGCCGCTCCGGCGATCGGCGAAGCCGCAGCCCGCAACGGCATCGTCCTGCACGAACTCGCTACGCAGACGGGCTCGCTCGAGGAGGCGTTCCTCGAGGTGACCCGGTCGACCCAGGAGTACCACAGCGGTTACGGGCCACCGCCGGGCTCGCCGGGCTCGGCGGGCTACGGACCGCCACCGTCCGGCCCCGGGTTCGGCACGCCTCCGTCGGGTTCGTCATCCGGGCCCGGGCTGGCTCCACCTCCACCTCCACCTCCACCGCCCCCGCCGTCGGCGGTGCGGGGATGAAGGCCGCCGT
>JAYUAM010000512.1:0-1601 GCA_043741295.1 Acidimicrobiia bacterium | reverse complement strand
GCAGGAGCGATTCGGCGAGCTTGCCCGTGGCCCGGTCGATCTCGGCGTCGCCCTGGGCGGCGACGCGCTTGCGGTAGTTCTCGAAGTCGGCCTGCAGGCGCAGGGCGATGTCGCGGTACTGGTCGCGCTCGGCGACCAGTGCGTCGATGTCGTGCTCGACGGTGGCGGCGGCCTCTTCCGCCGACTGCTCGGCGGCGAGGACCGGCTCGTCGCCGACGTCGGGGTCGTCGTTCAGCGTGTCGTCGTTCAGCGCGCCGTCGTCCAGTGCGTCGTCGAGCATCGCGTCGAGCTCGGCATCGCCATCGAGACTGTCGTCATCGGGGCTGTCGCCATCGGGGCCGGCATCGGCGTCGTCATGGGCTTTGTGGTCGTCCATCGTCGACTACTTGTCGTCGACGATCTCGGCGTCCACGATCTCGTCGTCACTCGCCGCGCCGTTGCCGTTGTCCTGCCCGGAGGCCGACGTGCCGGTGGCGTTGGCGTCGCGCGAGGCGGCCTCGTACAGCTTCTGGCTGAAGCTCTGGCTCGCCGCCATGAGCTTGTCGGTGGCCGACTTGATCGCCTCGTTGTCGTTGCCGCCGAGGGCGGTCTTGAGGTCGGCCAGCGGCGCTTCGACGGCGGCCTTCTCCTCGGCCGACACCTTGTCGCCCTGCTCGCGCAGCACCTTCTCGGTCTGGTACACGAGCGTGTCGGCGTTGTTGCGCACCTCGGCCTCGGCCCGGCGCTCACGGTCCTCCTCGGCGTGGGCCTCGGCGTCCTTCACCATGCGGCTGATGTCGTCCTTGTTGAGCGTGGACTGACCGCTGATGGTCATCGACTGCTCCTTGTTCGTCGCCCGGTCCTTGGCCGACACGTGCACGATGCCGTTGGCGTCGATGTCGAACGTGACCTCGATCTGGGGCACGCTGCGCGGGGCCGGGGGCAGGTCGACGAGCTGGAACTTGCCGAGGGTCTTGTTGTACATCGCCATTTCGCGCTCGCCCTGCAGCACGTGGATCTCGACGGAGGGCTGCATGTCCTCGGCCGTCGTGAAGACCTCGGTGCGGCGCGTGGGGATGGTGGTGTTGCGCTCGATGAGCTTGGTCATCACGCCGCCCTTGGTCTCGATGCCGAGCGAGAGCGGCGTGACGTCGAGCAGGAGCACGTCCTTCACCTCGCCGCGCAGCACGCCGGCCTGGATGGCGGCACCGACGGCGACGACCTCGTCGGGGTTCACCGACCGGTTCGGCTCGTTGCCGGTCATGGTGACGACGAGCTCCTGCACGGCCGGCATGCGGGTGGAACCGCCGACGAGGATCACGTGCTCGATCTGGCCCTTGGTCAGGCCGGCGTCCTTGATCGCCTGCTCGAACGGGATGCGGCAGCGCTCGAGCAGATCGGCCGTCATCTCCTGGAACTTGGCGCGGCTGAGCGACTCGTCGAGGTGGAGCGGGCCGTCGGGCGTGGCGGTGATGAACGGCAGGTTGATCTGCGTCTGCTGCTGCTGCGACAGCTCGATCTTGGCCTTCTCGGCCGCTTCCTTCAGACGCTGCACGGCCATCTTGTCGTTCGCCAGATCGACGCCGTGGGCGGCCTTGAACTGGTTGACGAGCCAGTCCATG
>JAYUAM010000511.1:0-4054 GCA_043741295.1 Acidimicrobiia bacterium | reverse complement strand
CGAGCGCGATCTACGGCGGCCTGCGCGGCTAGCCGTCGAGCAGCCGCTCGATCGCCGACACGGTGTTCCAGTTCCGGGTCGTGCCCGGCTGTGCCCTGCTGGCGCGTTCGAGCGCCCCTGCGAGCTTGCTGTTCCCCATCCCCGACGGAAGATGAAGGTAGAGGTCGGACCCGATCACGGTGAACTCCTCGGGGGCGAATCGAGCCGCGTCTACGGCGTCGAGCGCAGCACCCAGCGGAGCGGCGAACGACATGACGTGGAGGGCCTTCGCCCCGCTCGCCGCGGCGGGGTACGGGTTGGCGGCGATCAGCGCCCGCCACTCGTCGGCGGTGCGCACGAGGAACGCGATGTCGAGGCCGGTCTCGGCGGCGAGCGCCGCCCGCAGAGCTTCAGCCATCGCCGGCGTCGCGGTCCGTGCGCCCCTCGGCGCCGTGAACACCACGTTGCCGCTCTGCACGTACGTCGCCACGTCGGTCCCGCCGACCGACTCGACCGCGCCTCGCAACGTCGCCATCGGCAGGCGGTTGCGGCCACCCACGTTGATACCGCGCAGGAGGGCGACGTAGCGCGTCACGAAGCCGGCTCCTCGAGCAGGCAGCGCAACGTTGCCCCTGACCGGTCGACCGGGCCGACGATGCGGGCTCCGGCGGCGCGCAGCCCGGCGAGCGCGGCGAGGAGCTCGGCGTCGAGCCGCTCACCGGGCACCGCCAGCGGCACGCCCGGCGGGTACGGGATCACGTACTCGGCCACCACCCGACCGGCCGCGGCGGCGACGGTCACGGGCTCGCTGCCCCGACCGGATGCCTCGCGGGGCGTGAGCGGCGCCAACGGGAGTGCCAACCGGCCCGCACGAGGCGCCGGCGGCGCGTGCCCCGGAGGGGCGTCCAACGCCGCGGTGATGGCGGCGACGAGCAGGTCGACCGTCGTCGCGTCGTCGGCCGGGCCGATGGACACGACGATGCGCCGGGGGTCGGCAAACTCGGGGTAGCACCCGTGCGTCGCCGTCATCGACCGGGCGACGTCGTAGCCGGTGCGACCGGCGCCGCTCACGTCGATGACCACCTTCGTCGGGTCGAGCGGCCCCACTCCACCGCGGCCGACGAGCTCGTCGCCGAGCACCGCGACCCCGCGGAGCGCCGAGAGGCTCGCCCGCGCCTCGTCGGCCGTGGCGACGGCGCGCTCCCACGGCGCCGCGCCGCCGATCTCGAAGGCGTCGATCGCCAGGTCGAGCGAGGCGAGCAGCAACGACGACGGCGAGGTCGACTGCAGGATGCCCAGCCACCGGTCGACCACATCGTGCTCGACGAGATCGCCGCGCACGTGCAACAGCGACGACTGGGTCAACGAGGACAACGTCTTGTGCGGGCTCTGCACGACGAGGTCGGCCCCGAGGGTCAGCGCCGACGGCGGCAGGCCCCGTGCACCGCTGGCGAAGTGCGCGCCGTGGGCCTCGTCCACGACGAGCGGTACGCGATGCCGGTGAGCCAGCTCGGCGAAGGCGGCGACGTCGGCACACACCCCGTAGTAGCTCGGGCTGGTGATGTGGATCGCTCGCGTCGCCGGGTCTGCGGCGAGCAGCGAGCGGGCCTCGTCCACCGTGGGGGCGAACGCCATGGCGAGGTCGTCGTCGTACCCGCTCACGAGATACCGCGGGCGCGCTCCCGCGAGCGTGATCCCCCCGTACGTCGAGCGGTGCGATGCCCGCATCACGATCAGGTCCTCGCTGGCGCTGCCGACCGCAAGCACGGCGGCGAGATTCCCGACCGTGGCCCCGTTCACCAGGAACCAGGTGCGGTCGGCGCCGAACACGCGAGCGGCGCGGGCCTGGGCGGCGGCCAGCTCGTGCCGGGCGTCGTGCAGGTAGTCGAGACCCTGCAGCTCGGTGACGTCGGCGGCGAACGCCACCGGGCCGAGCAGCGCCCGCGCCGCCGCCGACGCGCCAGCGCCCCCACGGTGGCCGGGCATGTGGAAAGGCCACGCCTCGGGCGCTGTCCCCCGCCGCAGCACCGCGTCGCCGAAGTCCGCCGTCACCGCCTCATCGCCCGGTCGCCCTCTCGCCCTCTCGCCCGTAGTCGTGGCCGGTTCAGCCCTTGGCCGCCGCCCAGGTGTCGCCGAAGGTGAGATTCACTTCGAGCGGCACCTTGAGAGCGGCGGCACCGCGCATCACGTCGACCGTCAGCTCACCGACGGCGTCCTCGTCGCCCTCGGGCACTTCGACGAGGACCTCGTCGTGCACCTGGAGCACGATCGGGCTGTCGAACCCGGCGGTCTGCAGCGCGGCGTCGAGCCGCACGAGGGCGACCTTGAAGATGTCGGCGGCGAGGCCCTGGATGCCGGCGTTCATCGCCTGGCGTTCGGCCGCCTGACGCATGCGGTAATTCGGGTTCTGCAGATCGGGGATCGGCCGGCGGCGCCCGAAGAGCGTCTCGGTGTAGCCGCGCATGCGCGCCTCTTTCACCGTGCGCTCCATGTAGTCCTTCACGTTCGGGAAGGCGACGAAGTAGGCGTCGAGGATGACCGCGGCGTCCTCCACCGCGATGTTCAGGCGCTGCGCGAGCCCGTACGACTCCATGCCGTAGGCGAGGCCGTACGACACCATCTTTGCCTTCGAACGCTGCTCGACCGTGACCGCCTTCGGGTCGACCGAGAACACCCTCGCCGCCGTGACGTTGTGGATGTCGACACCGCTGGTGAACGCGTCGATGAGGCCCGGATCCTCGGCGAGATGGGCGATGCAACGCAGCTCGATCTGGTTGTAGTCGGCGATCAGCAGTCGGTGGCCGTGGGCCGGCACGAACGCCTTGCGGAACTGGCGGCCGACATCGGAACGCACCGGGATGTTGTGCAGGTTCGGCTGGTCGCTTGACAGCCGGCCGGTGCGAGCGACGGTCTGGTTGAACGTGGCATGGATGCGCCCGTCGTCGGCCACCTCGGCGAGCAGCCCTTCGCCGTAGGTGCCGCGCAGCTTCTCGACCTCGCGGTACTCGAGCAGCGGGTCGATGAACTCGGGCCACTGGTCGCGCAGCTTCTCGAGCGACTGGGCGTCGGTGGAGGGGCCCGTCTTGGTCTTCTTCACCGGTGTCAGGCCACGCTCGTCGAACAGGATCTCGCGCAGCTGGATCGGCGAGTTGAGGTTGAACTCACGGCCCGCCACCTTCTGCACCTCGGCCTGCAGGCGCGCACACTCCCCGGTGAACGTGTCGTTGAGCGCCTTCAGCTCGCCCACCTCGACACCCACCCCGACGTGCTCCATGCGGGCGAGCACACCGACGAGCGGGTTCTCGATCGAGTCGTACAGCTCGCGCATGCCCTGCGCCTCGAGCGCGCCGATGAGCACGGGGGCGAGCCGGGCGATGGCCAGCGCCGCCCGCCCGGCGCGTACCACGTCGTCGGACTGGTCCTCGCCGAAGTCGAGCTGGCCGCCCGGTGCGCCGTCGGCCGGCAGGGTGTCGCCGGTGTACTTCGTGAGCAGCTCGCCGACGGCGTACTGCGTCTCGGCCGGGTCGATGAGGTAAGCGGCGATCGCCGTGTCGAGCGCCAACGCGGGCGGTTCGATGCCGAGAGCGAGTAGCGAACGCATCAGCTCCTTGGCGTTGTGGGCGTGCAACGGGCGGCCATCGGTGAGCGCGGCGCGTATGTCGGGTTCGTGGAGCAGCTCGGCCGGTACCCAGGTGACTTCGCCCACCGCGGCCTCGACCACGACCGCGAACCCGAGGAGCACGCTGCGGCCGGCCGCGCCGAGCCAGGCGGCAGCAACGTCGAGCGTCGCCGGCGACCGCAGCGCGGCGACGGCGTCGTCGACGGTGGCGGCCCGGGTGATCTCGGCTTCGAGCACCTGGCCGCTGGCCATCGTGGGAGCCTCGGCTCCCATGCCACCGAGCGCCTCGCGCAGGCGGTCGATGAGCGAGCGGAACTCGAGGAACTCGAACAGCCGCTTCACCTCGGCCTGGTCGGGCTTCACGCGCGTGTCGTCGAGGTCGACCTCGATCGGCGCGTCACGGCGGAGCAACATCACCGACGCGTTCTCGCGGGCGCGCGCCTCGTGCTCCTTCAA
>JAYUAM010000510.1:0-1607 GCA_043741295.1 Acidimicrobiia bacterium | reverse complement strand
ACCGGCAAGAAGGCGCTCACGATGGAGTCGCTCTCGCTCGACGGGCTGACCGATCCATTCGACGGCGAGATCTGGTTCGGCGAGCGCGTCGCCGTGCTTGGCGCCAATGGGGCCGGCAAGAGCCACTTCCTGCGGCTCGTCGCCGGCGACCCGACGGTGGCCCACACCGGCTCGCTACGGCTCGGGGCACGGGTCGTGCCCGGGCACTTCAACCAGACGCACGACCAGCCCGAGCTGCACGGCCAGACGCTGCTGCAACTGCTCGAGAAGCGCGACATCGTGCTCGGTCCGGCGATGGGGATGCTCCGCCGCTACGAACTGGCCGGCTGCGCCGAGCAGAGGTTCGAGACGTTGAGCGGCGGCCAGCAGGCACGGTTCCAGATCCTGCTCCTGGAGCTCGGTGGGGCGACGCTGCTGCTGCTCGACGAGCCGACCGACAACCTCGATCTCGTGTCGGCCGAGGCGCTGGAGTCGGCGCTCGCCGAGTTCGAGGGCACCGTGATGGCCGTGACCCACGACCGCTGGTTCCTTCGCGGGTTCGACCGCTTCCTCGTGTTCGAGGACGACTGCAAGGTGCGCGACCTGATGGAGCCTCCGCCCCGCTGGACGTAGCGGCCTGCGGAGCGCCGGTGCGCCGGCGCTGCTACGCCCGGCTGTGGACGGCTCACCCGGATGCGTCTCGCCTGGACTCACACCGCTGGTCGGTGCGAGGTTGGCGGGATGGCAACCATGGAATATCGACACCTCGGCAACTCGGGTCTGCAGGTGAGCGCGCTGTCGTTCGGCTCGTGGGTCACGTTCGGAACGCAGCTCGACACGGGCGTGGCCAAGGAGTGCATCAGCGCGGCGTGGGACGCCGGGTGCAACTTCTTCGACAACGCCGAGGCCTACGCCAGCGGCGAATCCGAGACGATCATGGGCGAGGCGATCCGCTCGCTCGGCCTGGAGCGCGATGCCTACGTGATCTCGACCAAGCTCTTCTGGGGTCTGCACGACGGGCCGAACCGGCGCAACACGCTCAACCGCAAGTACCTCCTGTCGGCGATCGACGGCTCGCTCGAACGAATGGGCCTGGAGTACGTCGACCTCGTGTTCTGCCATCGTGCCGATCCGAACACGCCGATCGAAGAGACGGTGTGGGCGATGCACGACATGGTCGAGCGCGGCGCCGCGCTCTATTGGGGCACGTCGGAGTGGACGGCCGACGAGGTCCGCGCCGCGTGGGACATCGCCGACAAGCACCACCTGCGCAAGCCGGTGATGGAGCAGCCGCAGTACAGCCTGCTCGAGCGCCGGCGTGTCGAGAAGGAGTACGCCCGGCTGTACGACGACATCGGCCTCGGCCTTACCATCTGGAGCCCACTCGCATCGGGCGCGCTCACCGGCAAGTACCTCGACGGCGTGCCCGCGGATTCGCGCGCTGCGCTGCCGGGTTACGAGTGGCTGAAGCCGTCGCTCGCCGACGAGAAGCGCAACACCAAGGTGCGCGCCGTGAAGTCGGTAGCCGATCGCCTCGGCGTGCCGATGGCCCAGCTCGCGCTCGCCTGGTGCGTGAAGAACCCACGCGTGTCGACGGTGATCACCGGGGCGAGCAAGCCCGAGCAGGT